>JANOZI010000697.1:0-3784 GCA_031429375.1 Acidobacteriota bacterium
TCGCGCTCGTAACGCACGGTCGCGGTGCCGCGCACGACCGACAAGCGTTCGATGATGCCGCCCCGTCCGCCGAACACCACAGTCACTTCCGGCGCATCGTCCGCAATGAAGCGCCGCTCTTCGATCGGCAGAAGCAGAAGCGGCGCCTGACCCTCCGTCGTGAGGGCCAATCGCCGGCCGTCGAACGCGACCTTCACATTCGCGGCCGTCGCCGCATTCTGATAATTGCCTTCATACGATCGCAACAACGCGGGGGCGACGGCGATGATCGCCGGCGCCTTCGCGGGCGTAGCGGCAGCCGCCGCCTTCACAAGGCCTGCGATCGTCGCATCGCCGCTTTGAGCCGCGAGCGTGCTGGCGCTGGCCAGCGCCGCGGCATCGGCCTGACCTGTGGCAAGGGCGGCTTTGACGGCGCCAACGTCCCGCCGGCGGATACCGATATTGAGAACGGTGACGGCACCCTGGGATCCGTGCTCGAGCAGAAACAGCGCGATGTCGAGCCGGCTGTTGCGGAGCGCCATGTCGAGCGGGCGCGATCCATAGAACGAATCGGCGACGTTGACGTCGGCCTTTCGCTCGACGAGGAGGCGAACGACGTCGAAATGCCCGCGCTCGGCGGCAAAGCCGAGGGCGCTGATGCCGTAGCGCGACAGCGAATTGATGGGCACACCGCCGTCGAGCAGCGCCGCCACGCGCGCGCGATCGCCGGTGCGCGCCGCCTCGAGCAACGCCTCGGCACCGGCGAGAGGGGCTTGCTGCGCCAGGATCGTCGCGGACAGGAGCACAGTTAGAAGAAACGAATGGCGCACGTGATCTCCTTGCAAAGGCCAGATTATGCACTGTTTTACGGCGCGGTCTTCTTAGCCATAAATATGGCAGAATAGGGTATGCGAACGACCATCGATATTCCGGACGGGATGTATCGCCGGCTGAAGGCTCGCGCGGCCACTGAAGGAAAGCCCGCCAAGGCGCTGATTCTGGAGGGCGTCGAGCGAGTGCTCGACGGCGCGCCGTCGACGCCTCGCAGGATCGTGGTTCCGATTGTGCGCTCGAAACGCCCTGGCTCGTTGCGGTTGGACAATGCCCGGATTTACGACGTCATTTCTTTTCCCTGACATCAACGTCTGGGTGGCCCTCACCCATGGGCGTCACGTTCATCACCTCGTCGCCAATGACTGGCTCGAGTCAGAGGGAGTCGGCGTCCGGCTGTGTTTCTGCAGGTTTACGCAACTTGGATTCCTGCGGCTGTTGACGGCGGAAGCGGTGATGGGCGAGGACGTCCACGGGCAAGTCGAGGCGTGGACGATCTACGATCGATGGTTGAAAAACGATCAGGTCAGTCTGGTCGAAGAGCCGCCCGGTCTCGAGCGGCGGTTCCGAGCCCTGACGCGCAGCCGCCAGGCCTCTCCGAAGGCGTGGGGAGACGCGTATCTAGCCGCGTTTGCCGAAGCATCTCAGCTCACGCTGGTGACGTTCGATCGTGCATTCCGCCGCACGCTCAAGCCGCTGATTCTTTTGGAGGAGTAACAAGAGGCCAGGATCAAGCCCAGTGAGGCAGTGGGATAGCATCGCAGGATGGGCGTCGTCCTCACGCCGATCGTCGATCCGCGACCGATCGCGCTCGCGGATCTCCGCGACCAGGTGCTTGCGGTCGACGGTCAGGGTGAGCTTTACCAGTTCCTGGCGCTGATTCGACTTCGGGACGGCTCGCCGCTGAGGGACGCGAGCGGCCGGATCACATCTCATCTCTCCGGGCTATTTTTCCGCACCACGCGGCTGCTGGCGGAGTACGCGCCGAAGCTGGCGTTTGTCTTCGACGGCGTGCCGCCGGTCGAAAAGGCGACCGAGCTCGATCGCCGTCGTGAGGTGAAGGCGAAGTACGAGAAAGAGCGCGCCGATGCCGTGGCGCGCGGCGATTTCTCGGCGGCCTACTCGAAGGCGACGATGACGTCGCGGCTGTCGAGGGAAATGGCCGGCGAAGCGCGGGAGCTTCTCCGCTTGCTGGGCCTGCCCGTGATTCAGGCACCGTCTGAAGGCGAAGCGCAAGCCGCGCACATGGCGCGCGCCGGCGATGTCTGGACGGCGGTCAGTAAAGACTACGACACGCTTCTGTTTGGCACGCCGCGACTGGTCCGGTTCCTCACCATCGGCGGCAGGGAGTTCCTGCCGAGCCAGGGGACGTTTCGGCCGATCGTGCCGGAGATGCTGGAGCTCGAAGCGCAGCTGTCGCGATGGTCAATCACGCGGGACGGCTTGATCGATCTGGCGCTCCTCGTCGGCACCGATTTCAACGACGGCGTGCACGGCATCGGGCCGAAGAAGGCGCTCAAGCTCGTACAGCAACACGGTCGCATTGAAGACATGCCGGCCGAGATCCGGGACAAGGTCGGGGATGTTGAGCCGCTGCGGCGGATCTACCTGCAGCCGAAGGTGACCGACGAGTATCAGATCGCGTTCACTGACCCCGACATCGACGGTGTGATCAAGTTCCTCTGCGAGGAGCGCCAGTTCTCGCGCGAGCGGGTCACTGCGGCGCTCGAGCGCGCGTTTCCACCGCCGCGGCTGTTCTGATGAAAGAACAGGAGAGCAGGAGAACAGGAGTTTAGGAGAAATATTTCTCCTGACCTTCTGGCCTTCTGTTACTTCAGTGCCGCTAGTACCGTCGCCGGCCTGAGCGGCAATCTCCGCATCCGCTTTCCAGTCGCATCAAACACCGCGTTCGCAACCGCCGCCAGCATCGGTTTCAGCATCGTCTCACCGGCGCCGTAGTGCTGCAGGTCGGGCCGATTCGGATTCGGATCTCCGTTCACCATTACCACATCGATCCGCTCCGGCGTATCGGCATGCGTCAGCGTTGGATGCGTCACCCAGTCCACGCTGGTGACCTTCTCGGTGTCGAACTTCACTTCCTCGTGCAGCGCCCGGCTCAGGCCATACAGCGCGCCGCACTCGATGACATGAGTGAGTGCGACAGGATTGATCACCAGCCCGCAATCGTGCGCGATCACCAGGTGCTTCACCCAGATGCGGCCGGTCTTGCGATTGACCTCGACCTCCGCGATCTCGGCCACCACGGTCTGGCTGCGAAACGAATACGCGATGCCGCGGCCCGTGAGAATCTCGCCAGACAAACCTGAAGGTTTGTCTCCACCAATCGGCACCTTCGGCGACGGGCGCGGGTCCCAGCCGAACTGTTTCGCCGCCGCCTTGATGCACGCGATCGAGCGCGCGCGCTTGAAACCGCTGTCGTCGTCCGTCCGCGCCTGCAGCATCCTCAAGCGGAACGCCACCGGATCCGCCTTCGCCGCCACCGCGAGCTCGTCGATGAAGCTCTCCGCCGCAAACGTCACCTGCGGACCATCGGGGTCGCGCAGGTTGCCAGTACGAAGCGGCGTCTCGAACGGCATCGGCAGCGGCACCACCCTCGTCGTCTGCTTGCGGTTTGGAATCACGTACATGTCTGACGGCAACGACGCCCGCCCGGGTGACGGCGGCGACTTCCGCGTGCCCATCAGCTGCGAGATCAGGACCGTCTCGTGTTCGTTGTAACCGAGATGATTGTGATCGGCCGCGCACGCGTCGTAATGCAGCGCGACGACGTTGCCTTGCACATCGAGACCGCCGCGCATCTTGAACGCATAGGCGGGACCCTTCGTGTCCCAAGCCGTTTCTTCGTGCCGCATCCACTGCACCCGCACCGGACGGCCGATCTCCTTCGCCAGATACGCCGCCTCGAACCCCGCATCGTCCGCCGCCGTGCGCCCGTAGCCCTGCGGCCCCTCCA
>JANOZI010000698.1:0-2155 GCA_031429375.1 Acidobacteriota bacterium
GGCCAGCGAGGCAGCGCCGCCGATGTGATCGGGGTCGCCGTGTGTGAACGACAGGTAGTCCAGGCGCGCGACGCCGCGGGCGCGAAGCGCGAGGCCGAGCACGCGATCCCCGATGTCGAAGTCACCGCGAATCGAGACACCTCCGGTGTCGACCATGAGCGTCCGGCCGTTCGGGAAGGTTACGAGGAGCGCGTCGCCCTGGCCGACGTCCATCGCCGTCAGGTGCAATCGGCCGTCGCCGGTGATGCGCGAGAGTGTTGGCGGGGCGAGGATGATCCACAGGAACAGCGCCGCCGCACTGACGCCGGCGGCCCGGCCACAATGTCGCTCTCGCCGTAGCCCGCCATCCGAATCAGCCGGGCGAAGACGGCAAGGCGACGAAGAAAATACCCACACGATCAAACTCACGTAATACCCGATGACGACCAACAGACTCGGTGCGGGTACCCGCCAGGTGAGCCACGGGGCGAAGTCGACCAGGGCTGCGCTTTCCACGAGGCCGCGCACTGACAAGTGGGTCACCCAGCCGGCAGCCGATGCGAGCGGTGCGGCGCCGACCGCGTCTGCCGCGGCGGTGACCATCGCGCCCAACTGCACCAGCGCCATGCACGGCACAGCCGCCAGGTTGACGGCCAGTCCGGCGAGCGTGACCCGCTGGAAGACCATGGCCCCGACCGGCGCCAGCACCGCTTCCGCACATGCCGACGCCAGCACCAGCGCGACCGGCGCCCGCAACCAGCCGGCTGCCGGTAGCGTCGCGCGCGATGCCCCCACGACGATGGCGGCGGTCGCACCGAAGGTCAGCCAGAAACCCACGTCGGCGATCGACAGTGGCGACACGACGAGCAGCGCCGCCGCCGTCAACGCCATCGCGTGCACCGGCGCGGTTCGCTGATCGATCATCCGCAGCGACAGATAGATTGCCGCCATGACCGTGGCGCGCACGACCGATGGTCCGCCGCCGGCGATGAACGCGTAGGCGGCGAGAACCGCAATCGCCGCACCCGCCGCCGCCGGCCCGCGCACGCGCAGCCAGCGCAACACCCACAGCACCAGGCCGGCGAGAATCGCAATATTGCCGCCCGAGATCGCGATCACATGGTAGGTGCCGGCTTCCTGCAGCCGACGTTCGACGTCCGGATCGAGCGAGCCGCGGTCGCCGATCAGAATTGCCGTCGCAACGGCCGCCGATTGTGGGGCTTGCACGCCGACATGCCGCGCCATCGCGGACCGGACGGCTGCCCGCGCTGTCGCCGCGGTTTCGTCGAACCACGTGCCTTTCGCCGTCAGCTCGACGAGCGCCGCGCTCTTCACGCTGCCGACCAGGCTGATGCCGCGCCGCGCCAGCAATCGCTCCTGGTCTGGCACGCCGGCATTGAGATACCGCGCCGGCCGGCGCAGTAGCGCCGCCGCCTTCACCGTGCGGCCGCCTCGCCACTCGTTCACCGCCGCTGACGCCAGCGAACCCATCACGCTCAGCGACACCCCGCCGGGCGCGGGCTCCGGACACTCGCCCAGCCAGACGCGCTCGACCTGCATCCGCATCACCGCACCGGTCTCCGTCGGCGTCGCATCCGCCAACAACCTCCCCTCGATCACGAGGGCCGCCTCGGCAGGAGGTCCGATAGCATCCTCAATGGCGAAGCCGCCGAGCCGCTGCTCGAGCAGGGTGCGTAGCGGCGGATGCAGCGCGCGGCCCTGCGCGGCGGCGGAAGTAACAATGCAAATAGCGGCCAGCGCGATCAGCACGGGCCATTTGATTAGCTCGGTTCTGCTTCGCGAGAACGCCGCGAGTGCGCCGAGCGCCGCGGCCACGACGATCCACGGGGCAACGGTCGCCAGAGACGGATCCATGAACACGCCCGCGGCGACGCCTGCGGACACGGCGATGGCGAGAGAAAGGGAGAGTGACATGCCCCCTTTTCTGCAAATCGCGGGGCATCACCGTTCCCGCCACAAATCACGGTCCGCCCGGCGCCGCATCGCAATTCCTGCGCTACCAGCGCTTCGACGGCCTGTCATTTTCTGCACTCGGAGTCGGCGCGCTCGCAGGTCCGCGATGGTCCGGGGGCCCGGTGCCGCTGTCGACTTGGTTGACGCCGAAGCCTTCCTCGGCGATAATCCGCGCGTTCCGGAGCCGTGCCGTGCCCCGCCA
>JANOZI010000699.1:0-2620 GCA_031429375.1 Acidobacteriota bacterium
CTGAACGGCCGCGAGCTGGCGGTGGCCAGTTACCTCACCGATCACGTCATCCCGCTGCTGATCGGCCGCGACGCGCGCCGCATCGAAGACCTGTGGCAGTACCTCTACAAGGGCGCCTATTGGCGCCGCGGTCCCGTCACGATGTCGGCGATTGCCGCCGTCGATACCGCGCTGTGGGACATCCTCGGCAAGTCGCTCAACGTGCCCGTGTATCAACTGCTCGGGGGCGCATCACGCGATGCGGTGATGGTCTACGGGCACGCCAACGGGTCAACCGTTGACGACACGGTCGAAGCGGTCGGCCGTTACCAGTCACTCGGGTACAAGGCGATCCGCGCGCAGTGCCGCGTCCCGGGGCTGGAGCATTCCTACGGCGTCGGCCGCGGCGACATGTACTACGAGCCGGCGGAGAAGGGCCTGCCGCCCGAGACGCGATGGAGCAGCGAGCGCTATCTTGCCTTCGTGCCCTCACTGTTCGAGCGGCTGCGCCGCGAGTTCGGCCCCGATGTCCACCTCCTGCACGACGTGCATCACCGGCTCACGCCGATCGAAGCCGCGCGGCTCGGCAAGAGCCTCGAGCCCCACCACCTGTTCTGGCTCGAGGATCCGACCCCGGCCGAAGAGCAGTCGCGCTTCCGCCTGATTCGCCAGCACACCACGACGCCGCTGGCCGTCGGCGAAATCTTCAACTCGATCCACGACTGCTCCCAGTTGATCAGCGAGCAGCTGATCGACTACATCCGCACCACGGTCGTGCGGGCCGGCGGCATCAGCCACCTCCGCAAGATCGCGGCGCTCGCCGAGCTGCACCAGGTGCGGACCGGCTCGCATGGCGCCACCGACTTGAGCCCGGTCTGCATGGCGGCGGCGCTGCACTTCGACCTCAGCGTGCACAACTTCGGCGTGCAGGAATACATGCGGCATACCGACGACACCGATCGCGTGTTCCCGCATGCCTACACGTTCGCGGATGGCTTCATGCACCCCGGCGAGGCGCCGGGACTCGGAATCGACATCGACGAAACTCTCGCGGCGACCTTCCCGTACGAACGCGCGTACCTGCCGGTGAATCGGCTGCTCGACGGCACGATGCATAGCTGGTGATGCCGTGAAGGTCGGCCTTGTCGGCGGTGGCAACATCAGCGACACGCATGCGCGTGCGGCCCTGGCCGCCGGGCTCACACTCGTGGGCGTCTTCGGCGACAATCACGCGCGGTCCCGGGAGCTCGCCCAGCGCTACGGCATCGTGGCGTTCGACACGCTCGACGCCCTCGTCGTCCAATCGTCGCTCGATCTCGTCTTGATCGGCAGCCCGTCGGGCTGTCATGCGGAACAGGCGCGGACGGCGGCGCTCGCGGGTTGTCATGTGCTGGTCGAGAAGCCGCTCGACATTTCCACCGACCGCATCGACAAGCTCCTTCATAACGTTGAACGGACCGGCGTGACGCTCGGGGTGTTTTTCCAGGATCGCCTGAAGCCCGATGTCGTCGAAATGAAGCGGCGGATCGATGCGGGTGATCTGGGAACGCCGCTGCTCGCTACCGGCGAAGTGAAATGGTTTCGCCCGCCGGAGTACTACGCCGGCTCGCGCTGGCGCGGTACATTTGCCCTCGATGGCGGCGGCGCGCTGATGAACCAGGGCATTCACACCGTCGATCTGCTGCTGCACCTGCTTGGACCGGTGACGCGGGTAGCGGGCCTCGTCGCGACGCGGTTTCACCACATCGAAGTCGAGGACACCGCGACGGCGATGCTCGAGTTCGAAAACGGCGCGATGGGAACGATCGACGTGACGACCGCCGCGGCGCCTGGCCGCCCGCGCCGGCTCCAGGTCGTGGGCAGCGCCGGATCGCTCGTGCTCGAAGGCGATCACCTCCAGGGCGCGGGCGCGACATCCGCCGAGAACGCCTCGTCGCCGGTCGTGACCGATGTCACGCCGCACGTGCGGATCATCGAGGACTTCGTCGACGCCGTTCGCAACCGGCGGCCGCCCGTGTGCGACGGCCGCGACGGCCGACGCAGTGTCGAAGTGGTCGAGGCCGTGTATCGATCGGCCCGCGAAAAGCGCCCGATCGATCTCAGCAAGGATAGTTAGAAGGTTCGCGGTTACAGCCGGGGAATCGTCAGCCCGCCGTCGATGTGCAGCACGGTGCCGGTCGCGTACGGCACATCCCCGCGCAGCAACGCCGCCACCGCCCGCCCCACATCGTCCGGCGTACCCCATCGCGCGTCGGGGATCAGGCCTTCGGCGATCTTCTGGTCGTACTTGTCTTTGACCCCGCTCGTCATGTCCGTCGCGATTACGCCGGGGCGGACTTCGTAGACCGGAATGCGGTGCGGGGCCAGGTGCGCGGCGAACAGCCTGGCCGCCATCGCGAGTCCGGCCTTACTGACGCAGTATTCCCCTCGATTCGGTGAGGCCATTTCCGCCGAAACCGAAGTGATGAACACGATTCCGCCCCGTGACGCGGGCGTGAGGCCGCGCGCGATCATCTCGCGCGCCACGGCCTGCGTGAGGAAGTAGGGGCCTTGCAATTTGGTGCGTAGCACCTCTTCGAAACTCCCTTCGGTGGCATCGATCAAGTCGGCGCGGACGCGCGGCGCGCGGCCGGCGTTATTG
>JANOZI010000700.1:0-6143 GCA_031429375.1 Acidobacteriota bacterium
CTCGAACCCCGGGGTGATGGGCGTGCCCAACTGCAGCGTCAACGCCTTGGCGCGGGCGACCACTTCATCGGGGTCGGAGATATCGGCCGGGGTGATCTGGTTGACGACCTCGGCCGCGGTGTACCCCAGCATGCGTTCGGCACCGACGTTGAAGATCTGAATGACGCCCTTGGCGTCGGTCGCGATGCTCGAGAAGTTCGCGCTGTTGAAGATGGCGCTCTGCAGCGCTCCCGCCTTGAGCAGCGCCTCTTCCGCCTGCTTGCGCGCCGTATTGTCGGTGCCGATCAGCAGGTAGCCGATGATGGCCTCGCCGGCATCGCGCAGCGCCGTCACCGACACGACCGCCGGAAAGCGGCTGCCATCCTTGCGGATGTAGGTCAGTTCGTAGATGTCTTCGATGCCCCTGGCGGCCTTGAAGACCAGGGCCTCGAAGCCCGGCGTAATCGGCGTGCCGAGCTCCTGGCTGAGCGCGGTGGCGCGAGCGACCAGTTCTTGCGGGTCCGAGATGTCGGCCGGCGTGATGGTGTCGATCACGTCGGCCGCGGTGTACCCCAGCATGCGTTCGGCGCCGACATTGAATATCGGGATGACGCCCTTCGCGTCGGTCGCGATGCTCGAGAAGTTCGCGCTGTTGAAAATGGCGTTCTGCAGAGCGGCGGTCTCGAGGAGAGCGGCGTCGCGGCGGACGTTGGCGTCGGCGTCAGGAACGCCGCGGGGTGTGACAGGCATGGTGCTCCGAGTGTAGCGGAGCGGCCCGGCGAACTCTGAGAGGCGAATGCTGGTTTTTTTGTAGGATGATTCCTACAGCGAGTGACCGCGGCCTCGCGGCAGCGCCGCACTGCGGCGATCAAGGCGCGGTTTGGCGGACGATAATGAGCGAAGTGACGTGGCGGTCAGTTCGCGTGTGGCAGACGACGGTGGTCCTCGCGGCAGCCATCGTCGCGCTGTTTCCTCTACCGTCCGGGTTCGTCGAGCGCTGGTATGCGAAGGGGATCTATCCGGCGCTCCAGTCGCGCGTCACGGCGTTATCCAATGCGCTCGCCCTCGCCCTCTTCGACACCACGATTCTCATCTTTATTACACTGTTCGTCGGCGGGTGGGTGTGGTGGATCAGGCGCGCGCGCAAACAGCGCTCGTACCGCCCGGTCGCCCGCGGCGTGGTGGGCACCCTGACCGGATTGGCGATCATCTATCTCTGGTTTCTCGCGGCGTGGGGCTTGAACTACGCGCGGCCGCCGCTCGAATCGGTGCTCGCCTACGATGTGTCGCGCGTCACGCCGCTCGCCGTGCGGGCACTCGCCGAGCGCGCGGTCAGCGAGGCCAATCGCACCCACGCCGCGGCGCACGCCGCAGGTTTTCCGGCCGTCGCCGACATGCCGGCGGCCATCGCCACCGCGCTGCATGAGGTCGAGCGCGAGCTGGGCCGGCCGCGCTCCACGGTGCTCGCGCAGCCGAAGCGATCGCTGCTCTCGCCGTTCTTCCGCGCGTCGGGCGTCAGCGGCATGCTCGGCCCGTTCTTCCTCGAAACGCTCCTCAACCCCGATCTGACCGGGCCCGAGCGCCCGTTCGTGCTGGCGCACGAGTGGGCGCACCTGTCGGGCTACGCGCCTGAATCGGACGCCAGCTATGTCGGCTTTCTGGCCGCGCTGCGCGCCGACCCCGCGTCACAATACAGCGCGTGGCTCGAGCTGGTGTCGGAAGCCGCCAATCAGCTGCAGCCGATCACGCAGCGGCTCGTACTCGAGCAATTGGGGCCAGGGCCCCGCGCCGATCAGGAAGCGATTCGCCAGCGCTTGAAAGCGCTGGTCAAACCGGTAGAGCGAGTGGCGTGGACCACCTACGATCGCATGTTGAAATCGCAAGGCGTCGAAGAAGGGGTGCAGAGCTATAGTCGAGTGATTCAATTGCTGCTGGGCACCAACGCCATTGCTGTCGGCACCCCATGAAGGGGTGCCCTACGAGTCGGTGCCCTACGAAACGGCACCCCATGAAGGGGTGCCCTACGGAAGCCTCATGACTCGGGTGACCCGCGTGATTGCGGTAGACCCCACGCGGCCCGATCCTGCAGCGATCGAAGAGGGCGCCAGGGCCCTCCGCGACGGCAAGCTGGTGGCATTCCCGACCGAGACCGTCTACGGCCTCGGCGCCAATGCGCTGGACGAGCGCGCCGTCCGATCGATCTTCGAAGCGAAGGACCGGCCGGCGAACGATCCGCTGATCGTGCATATCGCGCACATCGGACAACTGAGCTTATGCGCCGCTCACGTGCCGGCCGCCGCCCGCAAGCTCGGACTCGCGTTCTGGGCCGGCCCGCTGACGATGATTCTTCCGAAGCGCCCGGGGATTCCCGACGTCGTCACGGCCGGGCTGGGCAGCGTCGCCGTGCGCGTGCCCGCGCATCGCGTCGCGCGCGCGCTGATGGAGGTGTCCGGTGTGCCCGTCGCCGCGCCGAGCGCCAACCGCTTTTCGCGGCCCAGCCCGACCTCGGCCGCTCACGTGATGGACGACCTGCACGGGCGAGTGGATCTGATCATCGACGGCGGACCTACCGAAATCGGGCTCGAGTCCACGATCGTGGATTTTACGGTCGAGCCGCCGGCGCTGCGGCGGCCGGGCGGCCTGACGCTCGAGCAGATCCGCGTCGTGATTCCCGAGGTTCAGCCGATCGCGGCGCGCACCGCGGCGGGCGAGCCGCAACTTGCACCCGGCCTGAGGGCACGCCTCTATGCGCCGCGCGCGACTCTTACCTTGTATGAGGGCGACGGCCGAGCCCTGTTCGAGCGGCTCGGGGCTGACATCCGGTCGGCGACCGCGAAGGGCGAACGCGTCGGGGTCCTCGCGCCGGAAGAGGACTTGATGATGCTGGCCCCCATTGTTGCGGCCGCGGCGGCGGCCGGACGGGTCGAAGTCCGACCATATGGGTCGCATCGCGACCCCGCTCGCGCCGCCCGTGAGCTATTCGGCGCGTTGCGCGACCTCGACGCCACCGGGGTCTCGCTGATTTTCGCCACGGCGGTGGGCCCCGCCGGCCTGGGCCTCGCCATCCGCGACCGGCTCGCCAGGGCGGCCGAAGGGCGGGTTAAAACCGCCTAATGCGATCACAGACTACGTATGTCGGGCGTGACAGTTGGTGTTATCATGCGCAGCAATCGAGGGGGATGGCTCTATGAGTCAAGACGGCATGGCGGACGCTCCGGGTCTTCAGCCTGGAGTTTCACGACGTAATTTCATCAAGAGCGTGATCGCAGCGGGGGCCACGGTTTCGGCTTCTGCGTATTTGTTCCGCACGACTATCGTCGGCCAGAACGACGGCATGGCCGGCGCGGTCGAGCGGCTCATCACACTCGACATCAACGGCCAGCAGCGCCGCGTTGACGTCATGAAGAACGAGACGCTGGCGATGACGCTGCGCTATCGGCTCGGCATGACGGGCACCAAGCTCGGCTGCGATCGCGCCGAGTGCGGCGCCTGCACGGTGCTGGTGGACGATGTGCCGCACTATTCGTGCTCGGTGCTGACGCACAGCATTCGCGGCAAGAAGATCGTGAGCATTGAAGGCCTCGCCAAGCCCGACGGCACGCTGCACCCGGTGCAGCAGGCGGTCGTCGAGGGCCAGGGCTTCCAGTGCGCGTTCTGCATGCCCGGTTTCGTGATGGCCACGGTGGGCTACCTCAAGACCAATCCAAATCCGACGCGCGCCGAGCTGGCCCATGGCATCTCGGGCAACCTGTGCCGGTGTGCCGATTACAACAAGATTCTCGACTGCATGATGCATGCGGCCGAACTGTCGCGGGGGGCGTAATGCAGGACAATAAACCGCCAGACCCGAAGAAGCCGGTGCCAACGGCATTCGAGGCCGCCGCGATGCCGGCCTTCAAGCTGCTCGGAAAGAACTACCAGACGCCCGACCTCGTTGCGAAGGTGACAGGCAAGGCCAAGTACGCCGAAGACTTCCGCGCCGACGGCATGGTGTTCATCAAACTGATGCCGAGCCCGCGCCCGCACGCGCGCGTCATCAGCGTGGATGCGTCGGCCGCGCTCGCGATGCCCGGCGTACACGGCATCCTTCGCGCGAGCGACATGCCCAAGGCTCCGCCGCCTCCGGCACCGCCGGCAACCGCGCCAGCCGCGGGTGCCGCGGCCGGTGGCGCGCCGCCCCCGGCTGCGGGTACGGCACCGGCCGCGCCGAATCCATCTGCGCCCGCGCCGAATGCCGGCGCCGGTGCCGCCGTTGCGGGCGGCACGAATCGCCCGCAAGCCGCCGCGCCCGCCGGCGCCGCGCCGCCCGGAGTGCCCAACACTGCGCCGCCTCCGGCTCCACCCGCAGGTCCGCCGCTGCCGGCCGAATACGCGCTGACCGACGAGCCCCTCTATGAAGGCGAGCCGATTCTCGCAATCGCCGCCGACAGCGAAGAGCTCGCCGCCGAAGCGATCGAACGCATCGTCGTCGACTTCGAGCCGCTGCCGTTTGTGATCGATCCGCTCGATTCACTGCGGCCCGATGGACCGAATGGCCGCACCGAAGGCAACGTCTTCGTCGCGCCGAACATGAAGACCTTGAAGTGGACCGCCGCGCAGGCCGATCAGATCAGGGCCGGCAAGTTCCCGAACGACGCCGAGGCGAGCGAAACGCTGACGTATGGCGACGTCGAGAAGGGCTTCGCCGAAGCCGATCTGATCGTCGAGCGCGACATGCACCAGCAGACCACGCCGCACCAGCCGCTCGAATCGCGATCGGCGATGGCGTACTGGCAGAACGGCAAGTGCTACCTGCACGGCTCGACGCAGAGCGTGGCCCGCACCGTCGCATCGGCGTCGGGCTGGATCGGCATCAAGCCCGAAGAGCTCGTGCTGATCAGCGAATACACCGGCGGCGGATTCGGCAGCAAGATCCCGGGTGCGCAGACGATGGCGATTCCGGCGGTAATGTCGAAGAAGCTCAACGGCCGCCCCGTGATGATGCGCATCACGCGCGCGGAAGAAACCTACATCGGCCGCGTCCGCCCGGGTTACCAGGGCTGGATCAAGATGGGCTTCAAGAAGGACGGCCGCGTCACCGCGATCGACACCTTCATTGTCGAAGCCGCCGGCCCGTATCGCCGGCAGGGCGATCATGCGACGAGCGCGAATATCGGGTCGCTGTTGTTCCAGCCGCCGAACATGCGCTTCCGCGGCGTGTCCGTCGCGACGAACACGCCGCCGGGCGTTTCGCAGCGCGCGCCGGGCGGCCTGCAGGCGTCGGTGTGGTTCGAGCCGCTCGTTGTCGAAGCGGCGCACAAGCTCAAACTCGATCAAGTTGCGATTCACATGATCAACGCGCCGGAGGGCCAGGCGCTCTTTGGGCTGGTGCCGCCGAACACGCCGGCCGGCCGGCCGCGCAACAAGCTGACCAGCTGCTTCGTCAAGGAATGCCTGACCAAGGGCGCCGAGATGTTCAACTGGGAAGCGCGCAAGGTGAACAGCGGCAAGCGGACCGGCAGCAAGGTCCGTGGCGTCGGCGTGGGCATCGGCGCCTACACCGCCGGGTCGATCGGCGTCGACGGCCTCTGCATCCTGCGTCCCGACGGCAAGCTCGAGATTCACCAGGGTGTCGGCAACCTCGGCACGCACTCGACGTTCGACACCGCCCGCGTGATCGCCGAAGTGGCGGGCGTCCCTTGGGAAAACTGCGAGGTGATGTGGGGCGACACGTCGAAGGGCCTGCCGTGGAGCTCGATCCAGGCGGGCAGCCAGACGACCTACGCGCACACCCGCGCGAATTACGCGACGGGCATGGACCTCAAGAAAAAGCTGCAGGAAATTGCCGCGAAAGATTTCGGCGGCAAGCCTGAAAACTACGACACCAACGCCCAGGGCGTGATCAGCAAGGGCGGCGGGCTGCGCCTGACGTGGGCGAAGGCGGCCGAGCGGGCGATTTCGCTTGGCGGCATCTACGACGGCACGGAGACGCCGAAAGAGATCAACGCCATGACCAGGGCGGCAGCGGCGGCGCACAAAGGCCGCGGCCTGATGGGCGTGGCGCGCGACAACCTGCCGCGCGACGGCCAGACCTACGGCTTCATGTCCGCATTCGCCGAAGTCGAGGTTGACGTCGAGACGGGCGTGTGGACGATTCTCGATTTCGTCGGCGTCGCCGACGTCGG
>JANOZI010000701.1:0-1573 GCA_031429375.1 Acidobacteriota bacterium
GCGGCTCGGCCTTCACGCTCTATGGACACCTGTTGGAGGTGTCGGTCGCGCAAGGGGCGGCTGTGCAGCGCGGGGCCGAGGTCGGGAAAGTCGGGCTGGTGCCCGCCGGCGACGCGGGGCTGTACTTCGAGCTGCGCATCGACGGGCGGCCGGTCGATCCCCTACAATGGCTCAGGAGATCACGATGAAAGTTCGCGGCCGGGTCCTCGTTCTCGCGGTGTCGATTCCCGTCATTGCGTTCGCCGTCATCGGCGGATTCATGGGCAAGGCCATGGCGCGCGAAGACAGCTATCAATACCTGCGCATCTTCGAGGATGTCGTGAGCCTGATCGTGAACAACTACGTCGAAGAAGTGAACGTCGACAAGGTGATGCACGGCGCCATGCACGGCCTGGCCGACGGGCTCGACCCCGACAGCGCCTACCTGGATGTCGAACAGGTGAAGCTTTTTGATAATCCGAGTGCGACCCAGGCGCGCGGGCGTGCCGGCGACGCGGCCCCGCCTGCAGCGGGCGGTCCGGCACAAACCGGGATCGAGATCACGCGACAGTATTACCTGCGCGTGATCGCCTCGCGCGACGGATCGCCGGCCGCGCGCGCCGGCTTGATGCCGGGTGACTACATCCGCGCCATTGACGGCCAGTCGACGCGCGACACCTCGGTCTACGAAGGCCAGCGGCTGCTGCGCGGCAAACCCGGATCAAAGGTGCGGCTGACGGTGCTGCGCGGCAACGCCGCCGAGCCGCATGACGTCGAGCTGGTGCGCGAAGAGCTAACGGCGGCGCCGGTCAAAGGCCGCATCGCGGCTCCGGGCATCGGCTATCTGCGCGTCGCTGAATTCAGCAAGGCCACCGCGGACCAATTGAAGAGCGAGATCGCGTCGCTCTCGAAAGCCGGCGCGACGCGGCTCGTGATTGACCTGCGTGGCACGGCGTTCGGCGACGTCGACCTGGGCCTCGGCGCGGCGAAGCTGTTCGTGAAGAGCGGCGTGCTCGTCTACCGGCAGGACCGCGGCAAGGAAAAGGAAGCGGTGTCGGCCGCGGCCACTGATGGCGCCGTCACTGTTCCGGTCGCACTCTTGACGGACAACGGCACGTCGGGCGCCGCGGAAGTCTTTGCCGCGGCGCTGGCCGGCAACAAGCGCGCGTCGCTCATCGGCGAGCGCACGCTGGGCCGCGCCGCCAAGCAGAAACTGGTGCGACTGCCCGATGGCAGCGCGCTCATGCTCACGCATCTTGTTTACCTGACGCCCGCCAGCGTGGCGATTCACGAGAAGGGCTTGATTCCCGACGTCGGCGTCGAGCAGCCGGACGTCGAGTTCGGACAGGCGCCGGCCGCGAAAGATCCGACGCTCGAAAAAGCGATCGAGTCGTTCGCGACCAAGGCCGCCGCCTAATCTCCCGGCTCTGCTATACTTTTTGTTCGGCTTTCGCCCTCGACTCGGCCAGTGGGACGACCCTGAGCGAAGTCGAAGGGTGGCCGAAATCGCACGACATAGGCGCGTAGCTCAGCTGGTTAGAGCGCCTCCCTGACACGGAGGAGGTCGATAGTTCGAATCTATTCGCGCCTACCA
>JANOZI010000702.1:0-1551 GCA_031429375.1 Acidobacteriota bacterium
GCACCGTCTTGGCGGCATCAAGCTCGTTCTGCGTGACTAAGCCGGTGGGCAGGAGCTCGAAGACGTCGAGACCGCGCGCGATCTCGGAGCTGACGATCAGGCCGTTGTACCAGTAGACCGACCACGAGCCGCCCATCACCATGCGGGTCGGGTCGACCGGCCCGCGATCGAAGTAGGCGATCTCTTTCGGCTTCGCCGGATCGGTCCAGTCGAACATTGAAATGCCGCCCTGATACCAGGCCTGCACCATCACGTCGCGGCCGGGGATCGGAATCATCGATCCGTTGTGCGCCACGCAATTCTCCAACGAGGTCTGCGGCGCCGGGATCTTGTAATAGCTCTTGAACGTCATCTTGCCGTTCTCGAGCGCGAATAACGCATTGGCGCCCCACTCGGGCTTGTCGGTGTCGCGGCAGCGCGGCTGCCCGCCACCGCCCCACTCGTCGGAGAACAGCAGCTTGGTGCCGTCGTTGTTGAACGTCGCCGAATGCCAGAACGACATGTTGATGTCGGAGGCCGCGTCGATGCGCATCGGATGCGCCACTTCGCGGATGTTGAGCAACAGCCCGTAGCCGCCGCACGCGCCACCAGCGAGCCCGATGTCGGGATACACCGTGATGTCATGACACTGGGTCGGTCCCGTATTGGGCCGTGGCGCCCCGCCTGGCCCACCAGGCCCACCAGCCCCACCCGGACCTGCCGGAGCGGCGGGAGCGGCCGCAGCCGCCGCCGCAAGCGCCTCCGCCGTCGTCGGCGTACCATCGCGCGTCTCGATGCGGCGAGGCGCCGGCTCGAGATCGTTGAAGATGCGCGGCGAGGTCGTAATCGCCGCCTTCTCGGGCGCCGCCAGCGGCACCTTGATCACCTCGAGGCGGAAGCGCGCGCCGGTCGGATCGTCGATCGGCGCATCCTTGCAGCCCGGCAATTCTTCCGCGGAACGGACGCCGGCCGATCCGGAAACATAGATGTAGACGTTGTTGCGATCGCGCGGATCGGTCACGACGGTATGGGTGTGCGAGCCGCGGCAGGTCTGCACGTTGGTCACGTACTTCACGTTGGCCATGTCCGAAATGTCGAAAATGCGAATCCCGCGCAGGCGATCCTTGCTGACCGGCTCGGGCACGCCCTGAATGCCGCAATCGACTCGACCGGTCTGGCCTTCGCCGGACACAAACAGCAGGTTCTTGTACACCGACACGTCACTCTGCGACGCCGGGCACACATAGGTCAGCACCGGCGCGGGTTTCGAAGGCGTCGAGAGGTCGTAGATCTGGAAGCCGTTGTAGTTACCCTGGATCACGTACTTCCCGGTGAAAGCGAGGTCAGAGTTCGTGATGCCGAGAAACTTCGCCGGCGGCGGCGTCGTCGAGACCAGGCGAACATTCCACGCGGCTTGCGCCGCGTCCCAGCGGCCAGCCGCCAATCCGACGCGGGGATCGGGACTCGGTGCGGTGTCGGAGACGATCGGCGTGACCGGCGCCGGCAACACCGCCGGTGGCGGTGGCGGGGGTGGGGGCGGCGCACCGCCGCGACCGCGTCCGCCTCCGCCCG
>JANOZI010000703.1:0-15442 GCA_031429375.1 Acidobacteriota bacterium
CTCGGCGGCTACAGCTTCAATCTCAGTAACACCGCGACCTTCGGCCAGCCCACCAACCGCGCCTCGCAGGTGTTCGGCTCTGGCGGTCCGCGCGCGTTCCAAGTCGGCGGACGGCTCACGTTCTAAGAGGAGATCTCTAGGGATCAGAGGTCGGGGGGCAGCGCATTCTGGAGCACTGATCCCTGATCCCTGATCCCTGATCAACAAGGAGAACCTGTGTTGCGTTCATTGATCGTGGCCGCGATGCTATGCGCGGCCGGCACGGCCGCGGCGGTTCGCGCGCAGGATGCGCCAGCCGAGGCCGCCATCCGCGCCATCGTGGCCGACCAGGCCGTGGCCTGGAATGCCGGGGACGGGGCCGCCTACGCCAGGCACCTCGCGCCCGAGGTATCGTTCACGAATCTCTTCGGGATGGTCATGTACGGCAAGCCGGCGTTCGCCGAGCGGCAGGCGGAGATCCTGCGGACGTTCTACAAAGGCACGACGAAGCACCACGCGATTCGCCGCATTCGCTTCGTCACCGCCGATGTCGCCCTCGTCGACATCGACAATGAGGTGCGCGGTGTCAAGGCGATGCCGGGCGGCATCGTCGTGCCCGCCGACGGGGTGATCAAGACGCAATTGATGGAAGTGTTCGTGCGCCGGGATCAGCAATGGCTGATCGAGGCCTATCACAACGTCGACGTGAAACCGTCGAAGTAAGCTCAGCGGACCTTGCGCGCGACGAGAATCCGCGTCGGTCCGTCGGGCCACTCCGCCAGCCCGTGCGGATTGGGGTCGGTCGTGATGCGGCGGATCTCCTTGAACGTGCAGGCGTCCACTTCGACCAGCTGATCGAAATCCCCGAGCGTCACCCAGAGCGTGACGTCCGGCGCCGGCGCGCGAGCGAGGCTGCCAGCCCCCGGCAATGGCGAGCAACAGTGCCGGAACGATCAGAATGGAACGGCTCTGCTACTCTTTCGCCGCGCTCTCGTCGGCGATGAACTGTGCCATGCGCTGCTCCAGCACCGGCAGCGGCACCGAGCCGATGGCGAGGATGGCGTCGTGAAAGCGCCGCTGATCGAATTTCGCGCCGAGCTTCTCTTCGGCCTCGCGGCGATGCCGGCGGATCTGCAGTTCGCCAAGCTTGTAGGCCAGCGCCTGTCCCGGCGACGCGATGTAGCGATCGATTTCGGTGGTGATCTCGTGCTCGGCCAGCGCAGCGCGATCGCGCAGATAACTCATCGCTTGGTCGCGCGTCCAGCCGAACTGGTGAATCCCGGTGTCGATGACCAGCCGGCAGGCGCGCCACATTTCGTACGTCAGCCGGCCGAAATCCTCGTAGGGCGTCTCGTAGATCCCCATGATGGTGCCCAGCCATTCCGTGTAGAGTCCCCAGCCTTCGCCGTACCCTGAAAACGACGTGGCGGTGCGGAACGGCGGACGCGCCGGACCTTCCTGCGCCAGCGCCGCCTGGAAGCTGTGGCCCGGCGTGCACTCGTGCAGCGTCAGCGGTGCGATCGTGTAGAGCGGACGCGCCGGCAGGTTGTAGGTGTTCATCAGGCACGCCTCGAGCCCGCCGCGTCCACCGGTATAGATCGGCGCCAGCGCATCGGGCACAGGCCGAATGCCATGTCGCCGCCGCGGCAGCAGCCCGATGGTTTCACTCAGCTTGTCGTCGGCTTTCTTCGCCACGTAGGCCGAGTACGACAGCAGCTCCCGTGGCGTCTTCGCGTAGAACTGCGGATCGGTCCGCAGAAACGTGAAGAACTCCGCCATCGTGCCGGTGAAGTTCGCCTTGTCCCTGGTCGCGCGCATCTCGGCCTCGAGGCGGGCCACTTCCTTCAAGCCGATGTCGTGAATCTGTTGCGGCGTCAGCGTCAGGGTGGTGTGCTTCTCGATCTGCGCCTGGTAGAACGCCTCTCCGTCAGGCATCGCCCTGGCCCAATCGTCGTGCGGGCCTTCACCAGGTACTCCTGCCGCATCATCGTCAGCAGCCGCGCATAGGCGGGCGCGACGATGTCGCGGATGACGGTGGCGGCTTCGGCGCGGAGCGCGCCGTGATCGGCCGCAGGCATGCTTGCCGGCATCTGGTTGAACGGCGCATAGAGCGAATCCCGGCGCCGCCGTCGGCGTATGGCTCGATGGTCCGATCGCGTCCAAGCACCGAGACGCGCGGCACTCTCGATCAGGGATCAGGGTTCAGGTTTCAGCGTGCGCTGATCCCTGACCCTTTGAGCTCGGGTCTCTTCGGCGGTCAAATCGATGCGACCTGGGCCGACTCTCGCGCGGGACGTGACGCCGTGAGGGAGTGGATCCTCACGCGTCCAACGGGCCAGTAACTCAGGCCGTTCAGCCGACCACGGGCGTCGGCGTCGTCAGGGCCGCCAGCACTTCCCGGTAGAGATACTGGGCACCCTCCACGCCGTTCAACGGGCCCTGCTCGTACTCCAGCGCAAACGTGCCGCGGAAGCCTGCCGCCAGCATGATGCGCGTGGATCGCTGCACATCGTTCTTCTCGCCCCATCGATCCCAGTATTTCGCGTGCACGTTGGTGTGCGCGTACGGCGCGAGCGCCTTCAGGCCATTGAAGAGCATGTGCTCGTGTTCCCAGTTGCCAAAATCCGGAGAGGCCTCGCAGTAGGGATGGTTGACCTCGTCGATGATCGTGCGAATGTTCATCGGGTCGGCGGCCAGGCCCCAGTGGTTCTCGATCGTCACCCTGATGCCGAGGTTGCCGCCGTAGTCGGCCATCTCCTTGTGCGACTCGATCGCCGCGTCGAGGAGCGGGCCGATGTCGATGTTGCGAGGATAGCCGTCGCCGGGGCCGCGCGCGATCGCGTTCGGGCGGATGCTGGGGCCGAGTGCCGAGGTCGAATTCATCCGCATCGACTTGACACCGAGCACCGCACAGCCGTCAAGCCAGCGCTTCGCCATCGCGACGCCGGCCTTGCGCCTGTCGTTCTCTTCCGTTGACCCGTACGCCGCCAGGTCGGTCGGCGCATTGTTCGAGATGTGCTGGATTTTGGTGCCGGTCTTCACCAGCGCGTTCGCCAGCCGCTCGAGCCACTTGCGGCCGGACTGGCTCAGCGGATCGAACCCGCCGGGCGAACCATCGGCAGATCGGAAAAACATGGTGTCGTCGGTGACGTCGCCGAAGAGGCCCGAGAAGATGTCCATCCGCGTGACGCCGGGGAAGTGCTCCTTGGTGAAAGCGGGAAAGTCGAGCATCGTGATCTCGCCGTACTTCGCCTTCATCTGCGCCGGTGTCAGATTCGACGCCCGCGCGGCAGCGGCCGCCTCCGCCACCTCGAGGGGGCGACGGGCGTTTGGATTCGCCGCAAAGGCGCCATCCGCCGGGTTTGGACCCGTGCGCGCCGGGGCGGGGTTGGCGTTCGCCCGGCTTTTGAAGCACGACCGGATCGGATAGGAGTTGCTCGCGATGCGATCGAGCGCGGCCTTGTGCATCGCCTCTTGCGCCGCCCGCGCGTCCTGGGGTGTCAGCACCGTCGCCGCCGTGACGCCGGCACTGGCGATCTTCAAGAACTCCCGTCGATCGACGCCGTTTTTCAGGTCCATAATGCGGCGATAATACTCCCGCTGTGAGACATCTTCTCAATCCGCGGACGCGCCACTTTGTCCGGGCCGCGGCGATGGTGGCCGTGGCGAGTCTGACCGGACTTTCGCCATTGGGAGCGGAACAGCGCGAATGGCGCGACTACGCCGGTGGTCCTGACAGCTCCCGGTTCGTCGGCGCAACCGAGATCACCAAGGCCAATGTCAAAGCACTCGGGGTGGCCTGGACGTACCCACCCGGCCAGACGGACTTCAATCCGCTCGTCGTGCGCGGAACAGTGTACGGCCGCGGCGCGAACAACTCGTTCGTCGCGCTCGATGCGGCAACGGGGAAGGAACTCTGGGTTCATGAGGGTGTCAAGGGTTTCAACGCTCGAGGCGTGAACTACTGGGAGAGCGAGCACGGCACCGAACGGCGGCTGCTGTTCAGCTCGACCAATTTCCTCCAGGCGATCGACGCGGCGACCGGACAAATCATCTCGTCGTTCGGCGTCGACGGCCGCGTGGATTTGCGCACCGGACTGGGCCGGGATCCGTCGACGGTCGACCAGCAAAGCCGCACGCCCGGCAGGGTGTTCGAAAACCTCATCATCCTTGGCTCGGCGACGAATCAGGAGTACGACTCGGCGCCCGGCGATATCCGGGCCTTCGATGTGCGCACAGGGGCGCTGGTCTGGACCTTTCACACCGTGCCGCGGCCTGGCGAGTTCGGTTACGAAACCTGGCCGGCGGACGCGTGGAAGACGGTAGGCGGCGCCAACAATTGGGGCGAGCAGTCAATCGATGCGAAGCGCGGCATCGTGTATGTCCCCACGGGAAGCCCCAAGTACAACTTCTATGGCGGGAATCGATCAGGCGCGAATCTGTTCGGGGATTGCCTCGTCGCCCTCGATGCCAGGACCGGCAAGCGCCTCTGGCACTTTCAGACGGTGCACCACGACATTTGGGATCTCGATAATAATTCGGCCCCGCAACTGACCACCATTCGCCGCAACGGCCAGACCATCGACGTGGTCGCCATGGCCAGCAAGACCGGCTATCTCTACGTTTTCGAGCGCGAGACGGGACAGCCGATCTGGCCGATCGAGGAGCGGCCCGTGCCGCAGGGGACAGCCGTTCCCGGCGAGACCCTCTGGCCGACGCAGCCGTTTCCCACGCGGCCGCCGCCGTTTTCCCGTCAGACGTTCACGGTCGACGATCTGAATCCGCACATCCTGACGGCAGAAGAACGTGAGCGATTCAAGCAGCGGATCCTGAAGGCCAGGAACGATGGACCCTTCACGCCGATTGGCTTCGACGACGTGATTCACATGCCGGGGAATCAGGGCGGATCGAATTGGGGCAGCACAGCCGCCAATCCCCTGGACGGCAGCGTGTATGTCATCGGCTTCAATGTGCCGACGATCATTCGACTGCTCAAGCCCGGGGAGCAGCGCATCGTACGGCGCGGCAGTCCTCCCGAAGTGGTGAAGGAAGGGCGCTACGTCACGGACGGGTTTGGACTCTATCCCACGATTGTCAGTCCTCCCTACACGACGCTGACCGCCTACGATCTCAACGACGGCACGATCAGATGGCAGATCGGACTCGGCGACGATCTGCGACTCGCCGATCAAGGCATACGGGGGACTGGGACGGCAGGGACAACGAAAGGCGGGATCATCGCGACCGCAACCGGGCTGTTGTTCGTCACGGCCGCCGATCGCAAGGTCCATGTCTACGACAGCGCTACTGGCCAGCAGTTGTGCGAGTTCACGTTGGGCGGAGTCACCAGCGGAGCGCCGTCGATGTACGAACTCGGCGGGCGCCAGTACCTGCTCGTCACTGCGTCAGCCGGAGATGAACGAAGCGGCGGAGCCGGCGCGGCACGAGCGCCGACGGGAATCGTGGCATACGTGCTGCCACGCAACTAATCCTTGCCAATGGGAGGCGTCATGCTCAGACGTGTGCGGCTTGTCATCGTTGTGCTACTGGCCATGGGTGCCGCAGGTGCGCTCGAAGCGCAGATCACGAGTAACCCGATTCCAGCGCCGATTGTGAAGCGCGGCATCTTGGTCGAGGTGAAGGACCTCGTGCGCCTGCCAGACACGCGGGGCATTCGTCCCGTCGATCAGGACGTGGTGCCTTCGGGGTGGGCGCGCGTCAGTTATGTGCGCGATCTGCCTGACGGCCGGCGCTTCGCGAACGACTCGCGCGGCTTCCTCTACCGGATCGATAGCAAAAACCAGCCGCACGTGTTTGCAGACGTTGCCAACGCATTTCCTCATGCCGTCTACAACCGGCTCGAGAGCGGATTCATCGGATTCGCGTTTCATCCCGAATTCGCCCGGAATGGCCTGTTCTACACCGTGCATGCCGAGCGTGGGCCGGGCAATCCCAGGACTCCGGACTTCATCCCGCCGGGCTTCACGTTGAAAGATGTGACCTATCACAACATCATCACGGAATGGCACGCCACCGATCCCTCAGCTGCCGTGTTCGCGGGAACACGACGAGAGCTGCTTCGCGAAGCTCACGTCGTGCAAAACCTGACCCACCCGATGGGAGCGGTTGAATTCAACCCGACGGCAAAACCTGGCGATGCCGACTATGGACTGCTGTACACCAGCGGCAGCGATCATGGCTTCAGCAACGGCGGCGGACCGAACTCGAATACCGCCAGCCAGACGCAACGGCTCGACGCGATCGCAACCGCGATCCTGCGTTTCGACCCGCGCAGCCCGGCGGTGACCGGCGGCGCGAAGGGGCTCGGGGACTATACGATTCCGGTGGCCAACAAATTTGCCGCCGACGGCGATCCGAAAACGCTTGGTGAAATCTATGCCTACGGCTTTCGCAATGCACACCGGCTCTCATGGGACGTGGACGGAACCATGTTCGCCTCCGACATTGGGATGAACCAGATCGAGGAGATCAACATCGTTCGAAATGGCGAAAACTACGGCTGGATGCGCCGGGAGGGCTACTGGGAGAACGGCCGGTGGCGCGGCGGCTCGCTGAACGAACTGTTCCCGTTGCCCGAGAATGTGCTGAACGGGCGCGAGAAAGACGGCCTTACTTACCCGGTTGCCATCTACGACCATGACGAGGGGCGAGCCGTCACCGCCGGTTTCGCTTATCACGGTCGCATCGCCGCGCTGCGCGGCAAGTTCGTCTTTGGTGATGTCCAGAACGGGCGTCTCTTCGCGACCGACCTCACCGCCATGAAGAACGCGGACGAGGGCATCCCGCAGACGGTGGCGCCGATCGAAGAAATCCAGCTCTACGTACGAAGCGCGGGCGGCCATCGCGCCGGTGTGTCGATGCGCGAGCTCGTCGATCAAACGATGGGCGGCACCATCGCGCGGGTGGACCTGCATATCAGCCGGACGGGTGACGGTGAACTGCTCCTCACGTCCAGACAGGATGGCGTGATCCGGATGCTCGTTCCGGACTCGAGTACCCCCGCCACCGGAGCGAGCAGGCGCTAGTCCCCTGGATCCGTGATTGCTCGCCTAAGTCCCGGAGCGCGGCGCCCGGATCGCAAGGCGCGAGAAGCGAGCATATGGGCATATGTGAGCGCCGAGCAACGCCGCGAGGCGGGATGCCCCGCCCGGGAATTGGGTGAGAAATCACGGTTCCAGGGGACGAGCGCACCTGCACGCGTCGAACGGCGTCAGCCGCGCTTCATGACTTCGTAGGGACCACTGGCTGGTTTGACGCTTGAATAGTGTGGAACCGCGTGGCCATTGATCACTTCGGTGGTCTTGTAAATGACCGCCACGGACGGCTTGGCGACGGCTGCCGATGGCCTCGAGCCGAGAATGCGTTTTACGTACTCCCGCGTCTCGCGGTAGGGCGGCACCTGCGAGCCATACCGATCGACCGCACCAGGACCCGCATTGTACGCGGCGAGTGCGAGCGCTTCGTTGTTGTCGTAGCGAGTGAGCAGCCGGCGAAGGTACTTGATGCCGCCGCGGATGTTCTCCCACGCGTTGAATGGATTGAGCACGCCGAGTTCGGCCGCCGTCGCCGGCATGAGCTGCATCAACCCCATCGCGCCCTTCGACGAGCGCGCACGCGGATTGAAGTTCGATTCCTGCTGGATGACCGCGCGCACCAGCTCGGCGCGAACGCCGTGCGCGGCGGAGTGCTCGGCGATCGCGTCATCGTACTCCGAGACCCGGCGTGGCTGCGCGGGCCCCCCGTTCGTCGCCTCGACACGGCTCTGTGTTTCGAAGGGCTTCGCGTGCGGGCCCGACTGGCGGTTCGAGAGCACGAGCGTCCCTTGTGCGTCGCGCCAGGAGTAGATCTGCGCCTGGGCTGGACCGGGCGCAGCGATAAAGCCCGCGACCACGAGCCCAGCCGCCGCCGACGCGACCCGCCGGTCGCCGCGCCGGCGCTCGACGCCCCGCCAGAGCAACTGGCGGTCCCCGCCTTGGCGGCGGTCCACACGCCGGCGATCCACGTTTGTCATGATGTCAATGAAGCTGCAAGACGCTGGCCGGACCACATTTGTGACGGCCGGGTGTTTCGCGCGATTCGACCCACTGATCCCACTGATCGCGGTGATGCGAACGCCCGACCACCGATGGCGCTCGTGAATGGCGGCAAGAGACTCCTCAAAATGGCCGGAGCGATGCCTGCTGAGGTGACTCAACCGGCCTGAGGCCCCGTCCAAGCTCGACAGAAACAGCCTTCTTCTGGCTTCTGTGGCTTTGAGCACTGGCGAGCTTATTGCACAGAGCCAGTGAGACTTGGCGTGGGTTCGACGTTGCGTCGAATGCCAGCGCCAGAGGAAGAGGTTGCCATGAGCATGCTATTGATCCTGATTATTCTCATCGTACTTCTCGGCGGCGGCGGCTTCTATGCCGGCGGGCCGCGCGTGGGTATCGGACTCGGAGGACTGATCCTCATCATCCTGGTGGTTATGGCGCTGACAGGGCGGCTCTGACGACGCCCCGACGTTAGTGGTTTCTCGAGGATGAGCGCCGCCCCTGCCGCTCATCCGCGTTTTTTTGGAATCGCCAATCTCACTTTGCGCGAGCTGACTCGACAGCAATTCTGCCTTTGTTCTTCCCCGCTCTTCCTGGAAGCTGAACCACGTTGTGACTCACGTGCTCCGCGCACGCCGCGCCGGTGTGCGAAAGGGAACAGCATCTTGGCTAAGTGGATTGTTACCGTGAGTTGATCGCGCAGCACCGGCCGCAGATGGTCTCACGCACATGGCGCATCAATGAAGGAACGCGACATGAACGAGGGGCAAGCCGGGCCACCCCCGAGCATCTCCACGGAAGATCGAGCCCCTCTGCTGGCAGATTGTCTGGCCGGCGGGGGCGAGATGGGGGCGCTGATTCGCGGGATTGACTGGTCACAAACGCCCGTTGGTCCTGTGTCCGGCTGGTCGCAGCCCTTCCGCACTCTGGTCGGGTTGGTCCTGCGCAACCGGTTTCCGCTCAGTCTGTGGTGGGGGCCGAAGCTGGTTCAGTTCTACAACGACCCTTTCGTCTCGATCCTTGGCTCCAAACATCCGTCGGCTATGGGGCAGTCCGGGAGCGAATGCTGGGCTGAAATCTGGGACACGATTGGGCCCATGATCGAAGGTCCGTTTGCTGGAGAGCCAGCCACGGGCAGTGAGGATCTGTCACTCCTGATCCATCGTAGCGGCTTCCTCGAAGAAACCCATTTCAGGGTTGCCTACAGCCCGGTACCCGACGAGAGTGTCCCGGGCACCGGCATTGGCGGGGTCCTCGCGACGGTATCCGAAACGACCGCGCAGGTACTGTCAGAACGGCAGTATCGGACCCTGCGCAGCCTGGGCGCTCACGCACGGGACGCGACGTCGGAGAAGCATGCCTGCGAGAACGCTGCGGCGACGCTGGCCGAGAACATGGCTGACGTGCCGTTTGCGCTCTTCTACCTGCTCGACGACGACGGCGACCGCGCCGTCTTGACGGCAGATCTGGGATTTGGCGCGGTCGCGGTGCCAGCGAAGCCTCTCGCGATCGAAGTTACAAGCAGTGACCCAGCCGCACTCTGGCCCGTTGCGGCCACCCTTGCGGACCGCCGCAGCGAAGTCGTTACCCTGGATGCGCGGTTTGGGCGGCTTCCGGCCGGCCCCTGGGCTGAGCCTCCACGCGCAGCTATCGTGTTGCCACTCGCCGGGCAAAACCAGGAACGACCGTACGGCGTAATAATCGCCGGCCTCAGCCCCCATCGGGGGTTGGATGACGGCTACCGCAGTTTCCTCGAACTGGCCGCCGCGCAGGTCGCGACCGCAATCCGCAATACGCGCGCGTTCGAAGAGGAGCGCAGGCGCGCTGAGGGGCTCGCGCAGATTGACCGGGCGAAAACGGCGTTCTTCTCGAACGTCAGCCACGAATTTCGCACACCTCTCGCCCTCATGATCGGCCCTATTGAGGACGCACTGGCATCATCCGGGCGTGCGCTGCATGGCGACGCGTTGGACATGGCCCATCGGAATGCGCTCCGGCTGCTGAAGCTGGTCAACTCGCTTCTCGATTTCTCGAGAATGGAAGCGGGTCGGGTGGAAGCGTCCTTTCAAGCGACTGACCTTGGATCGCTGACCGTGGACCTGGCCAGTCAGTTTCGAGCCGCAATGGAAAAGGGCGGCTTGCGCCTCGTTGTGGCCGCCCAGCCGCTCGCATCACCGGTATTTGTCGACCATGACATGTGGGAGAAAATTGTCCTCAATCTGTTGTCGAACGCGTTCAAACACACGTTCCACGGGGAGGTGTTCGTCGGCCTCGACACGGTAGGCGACGTCGTCCGGTTGACGGTTCGCGACACAGGCACCGGGATTCCAGAAGACGAGCTGCCGCGTATTTTCGACCGCTTTCACCGCGTGCGCGGCGCGCGCTCCCGCAGCCACGAGGGCACGGGCATCGGACTCGCGCTTGTCAGAGACCTGGTCAAGCTCCACGGCGGCACGATCGCGGCTGAGAGCCAGGTGGGCGTAGGGACGTGTGTGGAGGTATCTATTCCGGTGGGCTCTGCGCACTTGCCTGCCGATCGCGTTGAAGCAGCCAAGGCATTGCCCTCTACCGCGGTCGGCGCTGCGGCGTACGTCAATGACGCGCTGTCGTGGCTTCCGCCGGACGACACCGATCGCTCCGCGCTCACGATTTCCTCAGTCGGGGATTCGCCACCCGCCGCCAGCACGGCGGCGGCCGGTCGCGTCGTGCTGGCGGACGACAACGCCGACATGCGTGAGTACCTGAGGCGACTCCTCTCGCAGCACTGGACTGTCGAGGCGGTGGCAGACGGGGGCCAGGCCCTCGACGCTATTCGGCGCCAGCCCTGCGCCCTCGTCGTGGCCGACGTGATGATGCCGAAGGTCGATGGGCTGGAACTGACGCGTACGCTGCGCGCAGACGTCGCCACGAAGGACCTGCCGATCATTCTTCTTTCAGCCCGTACCGGCGAAGAGGCAACATCGGAGGGACTCGAAGCCGGCGCGAACGACTACGTCGTGAAGCCCTTCTCCGCGCGCGAGTTGGTGGCACGGGTGAGGGTACAGCTCGAGATTGCCCGAGCTCACGCCAGCGACCGGCTTCATGACAGCGCACGTCTGGAAGAACAGGCCTTTCGGCGGGTGGCCGAATCGACAGGGCACGCCAGGGACGAGTTCCTCGGGCTTCTCAGCCACGAGCTGCGCAATCCACTCGCGCCGATCCTGGCAGCATTGGAACTCATGAAGAGGCGCGGCGACGGAAGCTTCGCTCATGAGCGCTCTGTCATCGAGCGGCAGGTCAAGCACGTCGTGCGGCTGGTCGATGACCTGCTCGACGTCTCGAGGCTGACGCGCGACACCGTGCGCCTGGAAAAGCGCGCGGTCGGCATCGGCGCGGTCATCGCCGACGCAATCGAGATGGCAAGCCCGCTCGTCGAACAGCGCCAACATCGCCTGGTCGTGGATATCACGCCGAGCGGTCTGACCCTCGATGTGGATCCGGCGAGGCTCGCGCAGGTCTTCTCTAATCTCCTCACCAATGCCGCGAAGTTCACTGACCCCGGCGGCACCATCACCATCTCCGCCGGCGCTGAAGAAGACGCGATGGTGGTCCGCGTCAAGGACACCGGGATCGGCATCGCCCCCGCGCTCCTGCCCCGGGCATTCGACGCCTTCGCACAGGGAGCTCAGGCCTCCGACCGGGCGCTGGGAGGACTCGGCCTCGGGTTGACGATCGTCAAAAGCCTCGTCGCCCTTCATGGCGGACAGGTCGAAGCCCACAGCGCGGGTCTCGGCACGGGGTGTGAGTTCGTTGTTCGCCTGCCACTCACGAACAGCAGGTCTCTACACGCGCCGCCACCTGCGATCGAACCGCCGGCGCAGCCGAAGAAGGCATTGCGAGTGCTCGTGGTGGATGACAACGAAGATGCCGCCATGCTCCTTTCCGAGGTGCTTCGATTCGACGGACACGAGGTCATGGTTGCGCATGACGGGATCCGTGCCCTGGAGGCGAGCGTCAACTTTGTACCTGAGGTGGCACTGCTCGACATCGGACTGCCGACCATGGACGGCTATGAGCTTGCGAAGCACCTGCGAAATCGCTACCCATCGTCCGATCTGCGGCTGATTGCAGTCACTGGATACGGCGAGGAGAAAGACAAGGCGCGCTCACGAATCGCTGGCTTCGACGAGCACCTGATCAAGCCGGTCGACATGGATCGAGTGCTCGAATTACTGGCGATGCGGTGATACCGGAGGGTCAGCTCAGACACGGATGGCGCCGGCTGGCCGAGGAGTTGCGCGACCTGCCGGACGGCAATGGTTGATCATGTGCCCGCGGGCGGGATACGATGGGTGTCTTCCCTTGGGGGCCAGTAGCGCAGTTGGGAGCGCGCATGAATGGCATTCATGAGGTCACCGGTTCGATCCCGGTCTGGTCCACCACCTTTCGCTCGCCTGAACCTGAGCGAGCTACGGGTGGCAAGCCACCCTTCGCACCTTGAGTTGCAGCGAAGGGTCTGGCCACTAACCGGCAGGCTCTTCAGATTGCGCGAAGGGTGTCCACCGTAGCTGGGCAGGTTCCAGCAGCGAAGGTGGACGACTGAGTCCGCCGAAATATCGTTCTCGGTTTGATCGCAGATTTCTCTACATCCGTGCAGCCCCCGCGTGGCAGTTTCCGCGACGCCGGATTCAACCCAAATCAATTTCGGCCCAGTTTCACGGATCTCGGTGGCGCGTCGGACGCTTCGCATCCGCCAGCAGCGTTACTGCACGACACCAATCAGCGCCATCGCCGCCCAATTCGTGGCCGCCGCAGAAATGAACTGGTCCGGCCCATGTGGGAAGTCACTGTCGAAATACGGCTGGATCGCTGGCGCGCGCGTGCGGACGTACCAGGACCCGTCGGCGAGTTGCGTGTTGAGCAGGTATCGAATGCCTCGCTGATAGGCGGCGGCGCTGACTTTGACGCCGCGTGATTCGCGCAGCGCCACCAGGGCCTGGCCCGTCGCGTAGGCGTCGCTCTGCAGCGCTGACAACTGTGCCCACCCTCCGTCTGGCCGCTGCAGCGACAGCAGCTCTCGCGCCGCTTTGGCAATTGCCGCGTCGCTCCCGCGACCCCAGACCAAGCCCAGCACGCAAAACGCGCGATCCTCGGTCGTCACCGGCGTTGCCACTTCCAGCCAGCGCGTTGCGCGCGCGACCGCCGCGTCGTACTCGGGTCGCTGGCTCTTTGGCGCGTAGGTGCGGAGCGATCGGATCGACGCCGCCGTTACCTGAAAGTCACTTGACTCCAACGGCGGGCGCGCCGTCTGGCACTGGAAGCGGCCGTCCGGCGATTGGTTGTTCTTCACATACCGCACCCACGCGTCGGTGATCGGATCGCTCGGATAGCTTTCAGCGGCCATGCCCAGCAGGATGTAGCTGACGGTATCGATGCCGCCGGGAATGCCGGCGTTCTCCAGCGCGCGCTCGCGGTTTTCGTCCATGAACGCGGCGATGCGCTGCAGTTGGGCGCGGGCCGTGGATTCGTCCACGCGCAGCGTCGTGGCGCGCGCCGCGGCGACGGTCATCGCTGTCAGCGAGTTGTTGTGACAGGACACGCATCCGGCTTTCTCGATGAACGCGACGTCGGCGCGCTGCAGGGGCGGCAGGCTCCTTTCGAGGGCGCTCCGTACCGAGCTCGCTGGCATCGGCTTCGGCAGCGGACCCACCACGCTGTCGTCCTGTGCGCCCGCGCGCCGCAACGCGTCGACGAGCGTCGCGTTGCCATGGCGCCTGGCAAAATCGATGATGGGTCCGGTCGACGTCTTCGCATTGATGTCCGCGCCTCGCGCGATCAGCAGTTGAATGAAGTCGAGCGGAATCTGTGTGTTCGACAGCGCCACGCCCTGCAGAATGTTCGGTCTCGGCTGTGCGCCACGATCGAGAAACATCATGCTGCGCGTCAGGTCACCGATGCGCACAGCCTCGCTGAGCGCGCCAGGGAGATCACCGGGCTGCGCCACCTTCAACAGCACGTCGAAACAGGCGCTGCAGCCGGAGGACAGCGCCAGGCCGAGCGGGCTCGGTGACTTCGGTGCGCCATGATCGAGTAGCAGCTGCAGCAGCGATGCGTCACGGGCGGCGATCGCGAGCGGCAGCACGCCGCGCCCATCGGAGAGCCGCGCCGACGCGATCGCGCCCTTTTCCAGCAGCAGCCGAACGACCGGGTAAGAACCGGTTTGGCCGACCGCGATGAGCAGCGGGGTGCGGCCCTCACCCGACCGGGCGTTGGGATCGGCGCCGGCCTCGAGCAGCAGGCGCGTTTTCTCCGCGTCGTCGAGCGCGTACATCAGCGCGGTGCCGCCGCTCTCGTTTGGCGTGTTCGGATTCGCGCGAGCGGCCAGCATTAGCCGGACCGCCTCCGCATCGCCGTAGAGGGCCGCGTACATGAGCGGCGTCCAGCCCCCCTGCCCCTTGGCATTCACCGACGCGGGAACGTCGCGTAGCGTGCGGGCCAACTGCCGGCGGTCGCCGTCGCGCAGCGCGTGCATCATCCTGACCACCCCCGGATCGGGCGGCGCGGAGACCACATCGCCGGAAAAAGCGTCGGGCCAATCGGCCCCTTGATCGATCCAGGCCTTGATGATGCTGATCTGCTCCGCCGGCAATGGACTCTGCGGGGGCATCTGCGCGACGCCGCCCTCCCCGATCAAGCCTCGATAGACGGGACTCGCCGAGCTGTTTCCAGGGACGATACGTGATCCGTTCGCGCCGACGCGGTTTGGCATCGCATCACGGCGACGATCCAAGCGCAAGCCGCGCATCTGCTGCGATGGGCCGTGGCACTCGACGCAGTGTTGCCGGAAGATTGGCCGCACATCACGAGCAAAGTCGACCGTCGGCGGCGCCTGTGCCTCATGAGCGAAGGCCACGGCTGATACCGCTGACGAATCGTGGACCTGCGCAGCGAGCGCCAATCCGAACCCGGCAAAGGCGACGAAAAGAACTGCGCGCATCAATGCTCCTTAGTTGTCGCGAACATGTATGGTGGCGTGGCGCTGATCGATCTCGCGAGTGTCAGTCCATCAACCATTGGCCATAAGCTCAGTCTTGCTAACCCGCATCCGCGTCATCAGAGCTTAGATCAAACCGGCACGATCCCCCCTCGGTCAGACCTGCGCGGGCGAGCCATCGGCATGACAGGAAAGCCGCCCATGAGTGCGGCCGCAGACTCTGTCAATTCGCAGGAGCCAGCCGGCCAGCAGGTTCTAGCTGGCGAACAGGGGTCCACCATCCTTCGCTCATGAAAGCAGGCGAAGGATGCCTCGTTCTATTGAGTTTCTTCGGAGTGCCGGTTGCCCGCTGATCGACTGGCCTTACACGTATTTCGTCAATCCCGATCGACCGCCGATTCCCGCCACCGCCGGAGCACGGGGCTACAAAGACTACAGC
>JANOZI010000704.1:0-4517 GCA_031429375.1 Acidobacteriota bacterium
GCTCCGCCTCAGCGCTCCTGCGCGATCTGTTTGCATCCTGGGCATGGAGAGCGGCAACGGCGGCAATCGCCATCACGGCGAACGTGAGTTGAAAGTTCCTGACTATAATCACCAGACGCTCCGGCAGTTGATCGAGCCGCCGGCATGCTGCGACGCGATCTTCATGCGCGACGTATATCACCACATCACGGAGCCCGAGGCCTTCAACAAGAGCCTCGCCGCGTCGCTCAAACCGGGCGGCCGCTTTGCGGTGATCGACTTCCCTCCCATGCCCGGCTCGAAGGTGTTCCCCGGCGTGAACCCCAACCGTGGCGGTCACGGCATTCCGTCCGCCATCGTCGTGCCCGAGGTGTCAGCCGCCGGATTCACGCACGTGAAGACGGCCGACCATTGGCCCGAGGAGAAGGACCGGCTGTTTCTGGTGTTATTCCGAAAACCCTAATCTCTCGTGGCCTCAGGTGCACGACGCGGTGCCATCAACATCGCGAAAAATCCGACGGCGCTGCCGACGAGTCCCCACAGGTTCGGGTTCCACCATCCCGTTCGGGTGGTACCGAACTGGACGAAGAGCAGTGCGGCCATGCCGAGGCCGATCGCCGCGAGCGCCTCGCGTGTGCCGGCGCGCTTGACGAAGAGCCCGCCGACCACGGGCACCAGCAGCGTGGCGCCGATGATCGAGTAGAAGATCGACAGCGCTGTAATAATTTCTCTCACCACGAAGATGGCCAGCAGCATGCCGGCGGTGCCGCCGGCGAGCGCCGCCAGCCTCGCGACCTTCAGGACCTGATCGGGACGCGCGCCCGGGTTGATCATCCGCTTATACAAATCCTGCGACAACGATGTCGACAGCATGAAAAGAATCGCTTCACAGGCACCCACCTCTGCGGAGAAGACCGCGGCCAGCGCCAATGCGCCGAGCCACACCGGCAAGCCGTGCAGCAGGAGCGTGGGCAGTACCTCGTCTCGCGCCTCGATGCCGGGAAACGCCGCCCGCGCGGCGAGCCCCAGCATGACCGGCATGAACGCGAACAGCAGCAGCGCAATGGCATTCACGCCAACGCCGAGCCGTACCGCGCGCTCGCTTTCGGCGCCGTAGGTCTTCTGAATCAAGCCAGGCGACACGATGAAGTTGGGTCCTGACAACAGCAACAAAGTGAAACCGGAGTTCGCGCCAATTGAGAACAGCGGATTGAAATACCCGTCGGGCAGACTGGGCGTCTGCGCGATCCCCTCGAAGCCGCCCACCGCGCTCATCAGGATGGGAATCGCGATCGCAAAGCCCGTGAACTTGACGGCCAACTGGACCACGCTCACGCCGACGGCGCTCAAGAGGCCACCGGCGCTGAAGTAGCCCGTCATGGCCGCGCCGCCGATGAGGACGCCCGCCCATTTGGGCAGGCCGGCCACGACCGCGAATACCGCCGCCCCGACCAGGAGTTGTCCGGCCAGGATAAAGAGGGCGCCCGCCCAGATCAGCGACGCAATCACGACGCGTACGCTCTGGCCGTAGCGGTCTTCGAGAAAGTCGCCAATCGTGAGGAAGCCGCGATCCTTCGCGAGCCGCCACATGCGCGGGCCCACGATCATCGCCAGGATCAGGGATCCCGTACCCGCCGATCCATTCCAGAACCAGGCGCTGACACCCTGCTGGTACGCCAGCCCGGTCGCCGCCACAGTCGCCCCTGCGCCGATGTTGGCCGCGAGCATGGTGGCGGCGATGTACGGCCAGGTCAGCTTGCGCCCCGCCACGAAAAAGTCCGCGGGGCCGCGCACCCGCCGCGCGATCCACAATCCCAACGCCGTCAGCGCCGCGGAGTAGGCGATCAGCAGCGCAACATAGATGTTCACGTTCTTGGTTATTCGTAATTGGTTGTTGGTTACTTGTAATTGGTTATTGAGTATTCATCACGGCACCCTCGGCTCCGTGCCCCACCAGAACTGCTTCGGCAGCGCTTTGCCGTCGGGCCAGATCCGGTTGAGCGTGTCGCCCTCGTAGATTTCGCCGTTCTTCATCACGTAACGAATCGAGTTGGTGTTCTTGATGTTCTCGAGCGGATTGCGATCGAGCACCAGCAGATCCGCAAGCTTGCCGGGTTCCAGTGAGCCGACGTCTTTCTGAAGGCCGATGGCCTCGGCGCTGTGCATCGTGATCACCTGCAGCGTTTCGTTCGGCGTCAGCCCGCCCGACGCCAGGTTCCACGTTTCCCAGTGCGCCCCCAGCCCCTGCAACTGCCCGTGGCTGCCCAGGCCGGCGCGGCCGCCCGCGTGCACGATATCCGCGACGCCCTTGGCGATCAGTGTGTGCCCGTATTCCTCGGGCAGGAACCACTGCTGCCGCCGGCGCACCATGCCGTCGAGCAACTCCCACGGGATCCACTTGCGCAACTTCGGATCGCCGGCCGGGCTCTCGGTCTCGAACCAGTAGTTCTCGGTCCACGGCGCGCCGTAGGCCACCAGGATCGTCGGGGTATAAAAAGTCCCCGTCCTTGCCACAAACGTCGTCACGTCCTTGTAGAGCGGCGCGATCGGGAAACTGTGTTCCTGGCCTGAGTAGCCATCTGCCATCTGCGTGAGGTTGAGTTTGAGATCGAGCGACCCTTCGATGGTCGCCGTGATGCCGTACTCCTTGCACGCTTCGATGATCCACTGGCGGACGATGCGATCGCCGGCCACGTATTGTTTGAGAGTGTTGGTCTTGTAGGCCTCTTTGTAGCGCTTGACGAATCGGAACGCAGCGTCGCGGTCTTCGATGCCGGACCCCGAGAACACGCCGGGCCCGGTCGCGTAAATCCGCGGCCCGGGTATGAGGCCGGCGTCCACCATGTCGGCGTAGGCGAAGACGTCCGGCGTGGACGTCTGGGGATCGCGCGTCGTGGTCACGCCGTACGCAAGGTTGGCGAGGTATTGCCAGACTTCGGTCTGATGAAGCCCGCGCGGCGCCCACATGTGCGAGTGCGCGTCCACCAGGCCCGGCATGATGGTCTTGCCGGCGACGTCGATGGTCCGCGTGCCCGCGGGCGCCGTGAGCGAGCCCCGCCGCCCGACCGCCGCGATGCGGTTATCGGTCACCAGGATGTCGCCTTGTGGCAGCACCTCGGTGCCCTTCATCGTGATGAGGCGCGCGCCGGTCAGCAACACCGATCCCTTTGGCCGCGATCGCGGCAGCTCCACGACGACGTCGGTTTTCTGCGGCTCGCTCGCGTCGGCGTCCTGGCGAAAGAACTGCGCGCCCCACGCCCACGTGACGGCCTTGCCGTCGGCGGTCCAGTCCAGGTAGTCGCCGCCGTCGAGCGACATCCGCTTGACCGGCACCGACGTGTTGTCGGCGCGGCCCTGCACCCGCACTTCCACCGTTTCGCGGCCGGCGCGCGGCACCGTCACTAAGAAGTGCTTCTCCTGCAGGCTCACGAAGGCGCGCGTGCCATCGGGCGAGAGGCGAATCTCGTCGGCGGCGGGTGGATTGTTGCCGGGGCCCGATCCCGTGATGCGCAGGTGCGTGCGGCGGTCGTAGCCGTCCATCGTGATCGACTGCAATCCGCGGTTGGTCGTCAGGTAGACGCGCGACGAATCCTTGCGCGAGAAGTGCGGGCCGCGGCCGTTCTGCGCGGAGGCGACGAGCGTTGAGGGTCCGCCCGCGATCGGCAGCCATCGGATCTCGAGCGTGTTCGGCGGGCTCACGCCGCCGATCTCGCGTGGCGCATGTTCGTCGCCCTCGAGATCGTTCTCCGGCGGCGTGTCCATCAGGATCGAATACAGCTGATCTGACGCTGCCCCGGCCAGGTACACCACGCGCGCGCCATCAGGGGTAAAGACGGGATCGAGATAGTAGCCCTCGCTGCGCGTCAGCGTCTCGGGCGCTCCGCCGTCTGCCGCCACTTTCTTGATATGCCCGCCCGTCGTAGTCCACGTCGTATAAACGATCGAACGTCCATCCGGCGACCACGCCGGCATGAACTCTCCCTCTGGTAGAGGCGGGTCTTTAGACCCGCCTGGGGAAGTCAGCAGCCGCGGCGTCCCAGACGGCATGTCCTTGATGTAGAGGCGATTCATCGCGCTGAAGACCAGCTTCGTGCCGTCAGGCGATACCGACGGCCAGCGGATCAGGCGGGCTCGCACGGTGTCGCCGTCTTCCACGCGCACGGGCGTGTACACGCGGGGCGCGATTTCGGCCTGCACCCTCGCCGTGAACGGAATCGGGGTCGCCGCGCCGGTCTCGAAGTCGATTCGCTGCAGCCTGCCGGCAACGGGCACGATCAGTGACTTGCCGTCCGGCATGAAGTCGTAGCGGGGCAGCGTATCGCGGCTGGCGCGCGACTCCTGGTCGTCGCGTGTCACCGGGTAGGCGAGCCATCGCTCCGTGCCGTTCTCGAGGTTGCGGACGCGAAGCCCGGTTTGCGCCTTGTGACGCGTGCCGAATACCATCCACTTGCCGTCTGGCGAGATCGCGGGGCGAATGCCGCTGCCCTGGGCGTTGGTGACCTGTGTGACGTCGCCGGTTTCGCGATCGTGACGATAGA
>JANOZI010000705.1:0-3052 GCA_031429375.1 Acidobacteriota bacterium
GCCACCCTGGCGCGGGCGGGGGCGCGGGTCGCCGCGCTCGATCTTGCCGCCCAGCCCGACCGCTTCGCCGACTTGTCGGAGCACGGGTGTGACGTGCGGACCGAGATCGTCGACCTCACGCGACGCGCCGACGTCGAGGCCGCCGTCGCCCGCATCACCAACGACATCGGCGCCCCGACCATCCTCGTCAACAACGCCGGCATGGGATCGTCGCCCGCAGCGGCGGGCACCGAAAACGGCCGCTTCGAGGATTATCCCGAGGTGGCCTGGGACACGATGATCGACTCGCACCTCAAGAGCGCGCTCTTCACGTCGCAGGCGTTCGTGCGCCACTTCCGAGCCGCGGGGAAGCGCGCGGGCAGCATCATCAACGTTTCCTCGACCTACGGCGTGGTCACGCCGGACCAGGCGATCTACGAATACAAGCGAGGTGGCGGCGCCGAGTACTTCAAGCCGGTCGGCTACAGCGTGGCCAAGTCGGGCGTCCTCAACTTCACGCGCTGGCTGGCGGAGTACGGCGCGCCGCTCGGCATTCGCGCCAACACGCTGGTCCCGGGCGGCGTGCGCGAAGCCGGCCACGCGCCCGAATTCGTCGCCGAGTACGAGAAACGGACACCGTTGGGACGGATGGCGACCGAAGACGATTACAACGGCGCGGTACTGTTCCTGGCGTCGCGCGCGTCCTCCTACATGACGGGCGCTACGCTCGTCGTGGACGGCGGATGGACTGCGCGCTAGCGCGCGAAGTTGAAAGTTGAAAGTTGAAAGTTCAAAGTTTGAGTGTCAGGTCTAAGTTTCAGTTTTGAGTTTCAAGTTATGGGCGAGAAGGATTTTTCGGATCGAGCACTGACATTGGTCGGCGACGACACGCTGTCGTTTGTCGCGCGCGATGCATTCCGCGCGGTGCGCGAGGGCGTCGGCGATCCCCTCGCACGGGCGGCGGTGATCGCGGACCTGTGCCGCATCAACACGCTCTTCATGATCATGCAGGCCGGCTCCGGCCACATCGGCTCCAGCTTCAGCTCGACCGACATCATCACCTGGCTGTGGACCGAGTACCTGCGCGACCCGAACGGCGGGTCCGCCAACGCCGACACCTATTTCTCGTCGAAGGGGCACGACGCGCCGGCGTTGTATTCGCTGCTGATCGCGATGGAGAAGCTCGACTTCGCGCTGTTGCCGAAGCTGCGGCAGTTGAACGGCCTGCCTGGGCACCCTGACGTCAGCACGCCGTTCATCGCCACCAACACCGGCTCGCTCGGCATGGGCATCTCGAAAGCCTACGGCATGGCGCGCGCCAACCGCTACACCGGCCGCACCGGCCGCATCGTCGTAATGACCGGCGACGGCGAGCTGCAGGAAGGCCAGATCTGGGAATCGCTTCAGCCGGTGGCGAACGAACGGCTCGCCGAGATCACGGTGATCGTCGATCACAACAAGCTGCAGTCGGATTCCGCGGTGGCCGCGGTCAGCGACCTTGGGCCGATCGAAGACAAGTTCCGCGCATTTGGGTGGGACGTGCGGCGCGGCGACGGCCACGACTTCGCGCTGTTGCGCGATACGCTCGCCCACTTCGACACCGTGACCGACAAGCCGAAGGTCTTCATCGCCGACACCATCAAGGGCAAGGGCGTGTCGTTCATGGAAGGCCTGGCCTGCGGCGACCAGACCTATCACTTTCACGCCGGCGCGCCGTCGCTCGAAGATTACGTCGCGGCGACGCGCGAGATGATCGCCCGTGTCAACGAGCGGCTGGCCGGCCTCGGGAGGCCCGAAGTCGCGCTGACCTCGGCGCCGATCCCGGTGCGCATCGCGCCGAAGCAACCTGAAAAACTCGTGCTCGCCTATGGCGACGAGTTGCTGGCGATGGCGCGGACCCGCCCCGAGATCGTCGTGATGGACGCCGACCTGTTGTCTGACTGCGGCATCGAGGCGTTCAAGGAAGAACTCCCGGAACGCTTCATCGAGTGCGGCATCGCCGAACAACACATGGTGTCGGCGGCGGGCGGCATGGCACTGCGCGGCATGCTGCCGGTGGTGCACTCGTTCGCCTGCTTCCTCTCGACCCGCGCCAACGAGCACATCTACAACAACGCGACCGAGAAGAAAAAGATCATCTACACCGCCACGCTCGCCGGGCTCGTGCCCGGCGGCCCCGGCCACTCGCATCAATCGGTGCGCGACATCTCGGCGATCGGCGCGGTGCCGGGCCTCGTTGCCTTCGAGCCGTGCAACGAGCGCGAGGCGCGCCTGGCCATCCGGTGGGCCGTTGAGCAGAACCCGAACAGCACTTACCTGCGTTTCGTCAACGTGCCGCTCGACTTGCCGTACTGGCTCCCGTCTGATTACGCGCTGCAGGTCGGCCGCGGCGCCCTCGTCCGGTCGGGAACCGATGTGGCGATCATCGGCTACGGCCCGGTGTTGCTGACGAATGCGTGGAAAGCGGCCGAAGAACTCGCCAAGCACGGCGTCTCTGCGGCGGTGATCGATCTGCCGTGGCTCAACCGGATCGACGATGCGTGGGTGAAAGACACGCTCGGCCGCTTCTCGACGATCGTCACGCTCGACAACCATTACCTCGAGTTCGGCCAGGGCGTGATGGTTGCCGCCGCACTGGCGCGAACCGGCGTGCGCGCGCAGGTCTCGGCGATCGGACTCACCGAAGTGCCCGCCTGCGGCACCAATGCCGAAGTGCTGGCGTATCACGGGCTCGACAGCGCGTCGATCGCGCGCACCGTTCTGCAAGCGACGCGCGGGACCCAAGCCTCAAGCCTCGAGCCCGCAAGTCCCCAAGCCCCAAGCCCCAAGCCCCAAGCCGTTTGATCATGACCTACCCGGCTTTCGTGTCGCACTGGATCGCCGACGTCGAGGTTCCCTCGACCGGCGGCGCCGTGTTCGAGAAGCGATCGCCGATCGACGATCGCGTCGTGGCGCAGGTCGCGCGCGGCGGGGCGGCGGAAGTGGCGCTCGCGTTTTCGGCGGCCGCGGGCGCGGCCGAGGCGTGGGCGCTGGTGCCGCCAGCGAAGCTCGGCGCGATTCTTGGTCGCGCGGC
>JANOZI010000706.1:0-9092 GCA_031429375.1 Acidobacteriota bacterium
ACGATCGCCGACAGCCACGTCTCGAGGGCGACGACCATTGCGCCGCGGCGGCGCTCGGCCAGCTCCATCCGGGCGCGGCGTTCGTCGGCGGTGCGTTGCTGTTCGAGCTCGCGCAGCTGCCGCTCCATGACGGCAAGCGAATCGGACTCGTCGAGCGCAGGCTCGGCCGGCTCGAGCCCGCTTGCGATCACCGGCGACTCCTCGGCGAAGAAGTCTTCGAGCGGAGCTTCGGTCACCGGCGGTTCTGCAGACCGTTCGGGTGGGATCTCCGCAAAGAAGTCCTCCAGCGGATCTGTTTCGGCGCTTACGACGCTCGTCGGCGGTTCCTCGACGAATTCGGCGGCGGAGGCGGACGCGGTCTCGCCGAAGCCGCCTTCGTCAGTGGAGGCGGACATTGGCTCGGTGAATAACTCTTCCAACGACGGGACGCCGTCAGTGGCGGGAGATTCCGCGGCGGGCCCGGTTGGTGGCCCTGCCAACACGTCCTCAAACGCCTGCTCTTCGTTCGCCTCGGTTCCCTCCGCGAGCTTCGGCGCGCCGTCGCTCGTCGGTAGTTCGGCGACCGCAGCGGGCGCCTCAGGGACGACAGGCACCTCAGGCCCTAAACCCAGCTGATCGATCAGCGTGTCGAAGTTGAAAATCTCCTCGATCGAGACGTCAGGCCCCTGGGGCTGGGGCGCCGGCGGCGCCACCTCTTGCGTGATGCGTTCGACAGTGTGTTCAAGGTCGCGGTCGTGCCTGGCCAGGTCGAGCGCGCGCTTGTAATACTCGAGCGCCTCCTTCATTTGCCCGCGGCGCTGCAGAATCTCCGCAAGTCCGCGAATGGCCGCAAGGTTATCGGGAACGCCGGCGACGACGATCTCGAGCTCGGTCTTCGCCGCGTCGAGCTGGCCGAGCTCAATGAGGGCGCGGCCCAGGGTGACACGGGCCGAGAGATAGCCGGGGTTGCGGGCGAGGCCGGCGCGGCAGATGTCGGCGGCTTCCTCGTTGGAGCCAATCCGCCGGCATTCCTCCGCGAGTTGCGCAAACGCAATCGACGCCGGATCCGCTTGGATCCGGCGTCGAAGTTCTAACATCCGAGGACTGTCGCCGGGCACGTCGACAGTGTATTACGGCGCGACTTTTACCGGGACACTGACCTGCTTCGTTGCCGTCCGGCCCACCGCGTCGGTCACCACCACCGTCGTGACGTAGTCACCAGGCGCCGCGTAAACGTGGGTCTGCGTCGGCGAGGTTCCGACCTCTTCTGCTGAGCCATCACCGTAGTTGAACTTGTAGCTGACGATGGTCGACGTATCGCTCTTGCTGTTGCTGGCATTGAACGACACCGTTTGTCCTGGCCTCGGGGTTGTCGGCAGGAACGTCAAGTCGGCAGTCAAGCCTCCGGTGGCGGTCACGGGGACAGGCGTCACGATTTGACCCGTGCTGCCGACGTCGTCGGTGACCTTCAGGACTACTGCATACGAGCCGGGCGCGCTGAACCGATGCGTTACAGTTGCGCCGCTGGCGGTGGTGCCGTCGCCGAAGTCCCAGTCGTACCTTGCGATCGTCCGACCGGTGTTCCTGTCGGCCGTCGATTCCGACGCGTTGAAGAACACGTCCGTGTTCACTCCTGGAGCACTCGGCGAGAACCGGACCACCGGGGTCGGCGCCGGCGAAGCGGTGACCGGCACAGGCTTGGCCACCGTCGCTTGTGAACCGCGACTGTCGGTCACGACCAGGGTCACTTGGAACGTACCTGCGGTCCGATATGTGTGCTGCGTGATCCGGCCCGAACCGGAGGTGCCGTCCCCAAAGTTCCAACTATAGGAGCAGGCATCGAGACACGTCGGTGGCGTATCACCGGGACCGTTCGTGGTGGTCGAGGCGTCGAACGTCACACTCTGGAAAGCCTGAGGCGCCGCGGGGCTGACCACGAAGTTCGCTCTGAGCGCGGGGTTGCTCGGCAGAATCACCCCAGGCGGAATCAGCTGCAGGTCGATGGTGCGCATGAACTCGGCCCGGAAGTCGCCGGAATCCTGTGGGGTAAACCCAATGGTCACCGTGTGCGCCGGTTGCGCTCCGGTCGTTGACGCCGGCGGCGCTGTATAAATCACCGTCGCGGGTGTCACGAAATTCTTGGTGCTGAGCGTGCCGAAATCCTGAGGGATGTTATCGACCAGGATCTGCGCGCGCACGGTGACGGCTTCAGACTGACCGGTCGGCCCGACTGCCGTCACGCTGATTCTGGTCGTGTCCAATCCATTCTGCAGCAAGGTGTCTTTTTCCGCCTTGAGCACAAGGGACCGCGCAAAGGTTGATGGACCCGCGAGCGTCGGCACATCGACGCCCTTGGTACACCCGGCGAGCGTTGCCAGGACCAGCCCGCCGAGAGTTAAGAAGCATGAAGTTCGCATAATAATGACGGTCCTGTTAGAGGGAGCGATTACTGGTTCCCGAAATCGCCGAACTGGACATCGAGAAAGCCCGTGATCGACACTTCGTTGCCGGCCTGGTCACGTCCGTAGAACGTCACTTCCGCGATCGCGGTAATGAAGCGGAAACCGCCGCCGTTGATCAGATTCCTGAGCGGAGGCTCTTCTTTATTCTGGTGGCGGACCAGATCGAAAATCACATCCTGTGATGCACCGGGGGCGATCGTCCGCGAGACGACGCCATCGAAGCCGTATGGGACATCCACCCCGGCCGTATTCCGGCCATCCGCGCGCTTGAAGGTCACGCGGTAGCGCGTCAACGTCACCGAGTTGACCGATGTCGCCCCCGTTGGACTCACCGTATTCTTGAGCTCCGCCCGGATCGTCGCCCTGCCGATGTCGTTGAAGACCGTCGTGACGGTGGCGGTGACGAACTGCACATCCGAGAGCAGCGGCGTGACGAAGGCGCCGGGATTGTCGCCACCGGCGGCGTCCAGCCGTTCGAGGATCAAGTACACCGGCGACTTGCCCGCGCGGGCCAGGTCGCTGCACGAGGCGGACACGGTCACCGCCGCCGCCAGCATGAACCAGATGGCGTAGCTGGTGAAGTCCGCACGCGTCTTGAGTTTGTTTGTCATTTTGCGATCCGTGGAGTAATGAAAATCAGCAGTTCGGCATTCAAGAGCGTATTCCTGTCGGTCTTGAACAGCCAGCCGAGGAACGGAATGCGGTGCAAGCCCGGAGTCCTCTGGGTCGCGCTCGACTCGGTTTCCGTGAAGATGCCGCCGATCACCGTGGTGTCGCCATCGGCGACCAGCACGGAGGTGAGCGCACTTTGCGTATCGATAGCGGGGGTGGGGGCTTCCGGTGTGGTCTGGGAGTAGTTGGGCGAGGCCTTCTCCACCTGAATATTCATGATGACCGTGTTGGCCGCCGTAATCTGCGGCGTGACCACCAGCTTCAGGAGCGCATCGACGAAGGTCACCGTGACGGTGTTGTTCGAGACGATCTGAATCGGGATCTGCTGTCCTTGCTTAATTGTGGCCTGGACGTTGTTCTGCGTGACGACGCGCGGCGTCGAGAGAATGCGGCTCTTGCCCTGAGACTCGAGCGCGCGCAGTTGCACATCGAGATTGAGGGCGCCGGTCACCGATCCAAGCGCGAGGTTGATGGCGTTCGGACCGACCCCGCCCCCGGTCGCGGCGGAGGCGACAACGCTGCTCGGGAACGTCAGGCCGGTCGTGGTCCCCACCGTCGGATCGATCCGGCCGCCCACGCCCCAGAGGATGCCGAGGTCCTTGAGGGCGTTGCGGTCGACCTGGACGATACGCGCTTCGATTTCGACCTGCGGCTGCGGGCGATCGAGCGCGGTGATCAGCTCGGCGGCGTTGGTCAGCCGATCGGCGAGGTCGCGGATGATCAAGGTGTTGGTGCGCGCGTCGACCTGCACGTCGCCGCGTGACGACAGCGCGCTGCGGGTGATGATCGGCACGAGGTCGGCCGCCTTCGCGTAGCTGAGCGGACGCGTGAACACGCGGAGGTCGCCGGCCAGCGCCGTGGCGTCGGCGAGCTTCTTTTGCTCTTCGCGCTCCTGCGCCAGCACCGTCAGTGGCACGATGCGGACGATATTGCCCTCGAGGATGTAGCCGAGCTTGTTGGCGCGCAGGATGATGTCGAGCGCCTGGTCCCACGGCACGTCGCGCAGCGAGACGTCGACGGTGCCGTTGATGGCCGGATCGATCACGATGTTGAGGCCGTTGCTGATCTCTGCGAACGTGCGCAGCACCGCCCGCAGGTCGGCGCCCTGGAAATCGAGCGTCACCGGGTCGCCGGTGAACAGGCGCTGCGGGGCCTGGCCGGCCGAACCCATCAGCACCGGCTGCGCCGGTTGCGGTTGCGGCTGCGGCGCGGGTGTTTGCGGGGCGGCAGCGGCGAACACGGCGGGCGCCGACGTGAGCTGCACGGGCTCGGGCTGCGTAATTGTGGCAGCCAGGGGCTGATCGACGCGAGGGGCCGGCGCAGCGAACGGCTCTTCGACGCGCGGCGTGGGCGCGGGCGCAGCGGCCGTTGCGACCGGCGCAACGGCGGCGGCGGTTGCAGAAACCACCGTGTTGAACAACACCCGCAAATCATCCCCGACCGTCTCAACCGTGTAGGGAATCTTGCGGGCCAGGTCGATCACCACGCGCGTAATCAGCGGCTCGCGGCTGTTGTACGCCACGCGCACGCGCTGGATGTCTGCGTGGTTGACGTTGGTCACCGCCGCGACTTTGCCGGTGCTCACGTTGCGAAAGTCCAGCAGGATCCGGGGCGGCAGGTCTTTCGCTTCATTCACCGAGGACGCGACGAGCGGACCGTTGCCGGCCAGCGTGACAGCATAGCCGTCGGGCCCGTCGCCGACCTTGAGCGATCGCAGCTCCGTCGCGGCCGCGCGCGCCGTCAGGTTCGACGGGTTCGTCGCGGCCTTGGGCGCGGCCACAATGTTCTTCAGCTGCGGTGGCTCAGTCGAACCTGACGAACCTGTGGAACCTGTCGAACCTGTTGAACCTGTCGAACCGGACCGGTCCACCTCCACGAAGATCAAGTTGCGCGAGCTGCGAACGCGGTGCTTGGCGGCGCGATCGAGGTGCACGCGCACCCGGGCCACGGGTGAGCCGTCGGGCGCGACGGCGCGCTCGATGCCGACCCCCAGCACCGGCGCCAGCGGCGCCACGCTCGGCCGCGTGTCGAGCGTGTCGGCGTTGACGTTGCGCAAGTCGACGAGCACGGTCAGCGGATCGGGCTGGCTCGTGAGGTACGCCACCGGCTCGCTCGACTCAATCAGCACCGTGCTCACGGCGCCGTCGAGGCGTGACGAGATGGACGTGAGCGCTGGCGTCTCGGACCGCGCCGTTGCGGCGCCACCGCTGGCGGCCAACGTCACCGCCAGGGCCGCGATCATCGGCGCGGCCATTACCAGCCGCGGAATGCGGGGATCCATCACTTGACCTCTTCTCCACCACGCAGGAGCTTGCGCACTTCGCGCTGCTTCTCGAGCGAGAGTGGATCGTTAACTTCCTGGAGAATCACGACTGCTTGCGCGGTGACATTGCGAATCACGCCGTCGCCGATGCGATCGCCGGCGCGCACTGAATAGACCTTGCGGTCGGCCCCGTTCACCATGGCCACCCACACGCCGCGGGTCTGGATGATGCCGCGGACCACGAGCTCGCCGGTCATCAAGCCGGCCACGCCTTCGGCCCGCTTGGTGACCTGCTGTTCGTTGGCGTCGGTGCCGCGGTTGAACAGACTCATGAACGGATCGCGCCGGCCCTCGGCGCTGTATTGATAATTCGGGGGGGGCGTCGGCGGCGGCGGGCTGGCCGGCACGACCGGGGCGGCCGGCGGCGGCGCCGGCGTCTGCGCGCCCGCGTGGGCGGACGGCGCGAGCAGGCTGGCCACGACGATTAAAGCGAGGCGCGTCCTCATGATGTCTTCGCCGGCGCCTTGGCCGGCGCCTTCTTGCCCTTTTTCGCGGCTTCCTCAGCCGCCGCCGCGCGATCCACGAGCACGAACGTCGTCGCCGTGGCGGTAATCGCCATCGTCGCGCCCGCAGTCGGCGGATTTTTCTGGTCGATCGCGAGGTTGCCGATGTTGATGATGCGCGGGAACTTGCTCACGCGATCCAGGAACAGCCCCAGGTTGTGATACGTCCCATCCATGATCAGGCTGATCGGCCACTCGTCGTACATCTCCATGGCGGTGGTCACCTGCGGCCGGTAGCCCTTGATCACGAGGTTCGACTGCACGGCCAGCGTCTGGATGCGGCGCAGCAAATCGCCGGCGTCCTTTTCGTCCGGCAGGATCGACCTGAGACCCTCGAGGCGGTTCTCGAGATCGGCCACCTGCTTGCGGAACTCGGGAAGCCGGCGGGCGCTCTCGACCCCCTTCGCCACGCGATCCCGGATCTGCTCGAGCTGTGCCGACTTGGCCGTGAGCACCACCTGCTTGTCGATTTCGTAGAAGTAATAGAAGGCGCCGGCCATGGCGGCCGCAATCACCACGAACACACCGAGCTGCCCGTACCACGGCAACTTGCTCAACGTGAGGTTAGCCACGCTTGCCTCCCGGGCGGATCGGCGCCGGCGGTTCGGCGCCCGCCATCTGGAACGTGCCGCGGATCGTGAAGCCGATCAATTCGGGATTCTTGCCGTCGCCGGGGATGACCGCACTCTCGATGATCTCGACCGGCCGCTTGAAGTAGCGCGTCGCTTCGAGGTTGCCGACAAAGTCCGACAGCGAGGTCAGCGTGAGGCAGCGGCCTTGCAGCGTGATGTCGAAGCCGCTCTGCCGCATGGTGGTCAGCCACGTCATCTCGGGCAGCGACCGGCTGATCTGGTCGACCATGTGCACGGGGGCGTTCTGCCCCTTGCGCAGCTCGTCGATCAAGGCGACCCGGGCTTCCAGCCGCGCCTTGCGCGCCTCGAACTCCTGCACTTCCTTGAGAATCTGGGCCAGGCGCTGCTCTTCGCGGGTCGCCGCTTCGATGTTGCGCTCGATTTGGGCTTCTTTCTGGCCGAGCGCCCAGTAGCGCCAGCCGATGCCGGCGGCCGCGAGCACGAGAATGAGGCTGCCGATGACCGTGAGCTTCTGGCCGGCCTGGAAACCCCTGGCGGCGGCCTTCGCGGCTTTGCGCTCGGTGGCGAGGAGGTTAATCCGAATCATCGATCACCCATCCTGCGAAGTGCGAGGCCCAGGGCCACGGCCGCCAGCGGCGCGGCGTCGTCCATGCTCACGTTGCCGAGCACTTTCGGGTCGATCGTGACCTGGCGGAACGGATCGAACTGCTCCACTTCCGTGCCGAAGCGCTCGCGCAGCGCGTCGGCGAAGCCTTCCACCCGCGACGCGCCGCCGCACAGCATGATGCGGTCGATGCGATCGCTGGCCGCGGTCGCCTTGAAGAAGTCGAACGTCTTTTCCACCTCGAGCAGCACGTTGTCGGTCATGGCCTTGAGCACCGCGCGCGCGTCTTCGAACGACGCGCCCTCGACGTCGTGGCCCTTCTTCAACTGCTCGGCGCTCTCGTACGGCAGGTCGAGCTCTTTCTGCACCGCTTCGGTGAAGGCGTTGCCGCCCATCGACACGTCGCGGGTGAAGACCGACTGCGCGCCGGCGAGAATGTTGATGTTGATGGCGCTGGCGCCGGCATTGAGGATCGCCACCACCGCGCTCGGCTCGAACCCGTAGTTGGCTTCGTAGGCGTTTTGCAGCGCGAAGGCGTCGACGTCCACGATCACCGCCGTCTTGCCGGCCTGGGTGATCACGTTGGTGTAGTCGGCGATCTTGTCCTTCTTGGCGGCGACGAGCAGCACGTCCATGCTGCCCTGGGTGTCGTGGCCGGTGCCCGACTCGAGGATTTCGTAATCGAGGTTGACGTCCTGGATGTCGAACGGAATGTACTGCTCCGCTTCCCAGTAGATGGATTCGGAGAGCTCGGCCTCGGTCATGGCCGGCAGCGTGATCTTCTTGACGATCACCGAGTTGCCGGACAACGACGCGACGACGTCCTTCGCCTTGAACTTCTTGTTGGTGAAGAGGCGGCGGACCGCGTCTGCGACGGCGCCGCCATCGATGATGGCGCCATCCACAATACTGTCGGGCGGCACTGACTCGACGCCAATGGCCGAGACTCGGTAGCCTTTCCCGGACGGCTTCAGTTCGATGGCCTTGACGGCACTCGACCCGATGTCGAGTCCGACGAGGCTCTTAGGGCGGCGGAACAGCACGTTACGTTGTCTCCAAACCCCAACCGGTTTCGCAATTCGAATACCAGCGGTTCGACAGTTTCGATTTCCAACAAAAACGGCCTGAGAACGCCGGAATTGGCCGCTGGCTGGGGCTTTAGGTTAATCAGCCAACATACAGATCTGCAAGTGACTGACGATTTCTGCACCTGCCTGCACCTGACCTGAGGCTCCCTGCCAGTGGGGCTTATCGGAATCAAGCTAAGTGACCTACAGTGCCAGCACGCCGGGCCTGCTAAAGGACTGGTACCCCGGTGCTTACTGAGGCCGCGCGAAGTCCGGACCAGGCACACTTAGCTGCTGTAACCAGCTGAAGGCACCTTGTCTTTGGTCTGAAATACCTGTATTATTTTGGTTTGCCGTCCTCGCCTTGGAAGCGCAAGGGACCACTTCAGAACGAAATGAAGGGGTGAGCAGGACTATCAGGAAAGCCCATTAGGAAAGACGGATGCCGACTTACGTACCACCCGTGAAGACCATGCCGACCAAGTGGCATGTGATTGATGCCGATGGCAAGGTGCTCGGGCGCATTGCGACCGACGCCGCCAAGCTGCTCCAGGGCAAGCACAAAGCGATCTACACACCGTATCTCGACACCGGCGATCACGTCGTCATTTTGAACGTCGCCAAGGTCAAGCTCACCGGTCGCAAGGAAGATCAGAAAGTGTATCACCGCCACAGCGGCTACCCCGGCGGCCTGCGCGAGGATCGCGCCAAGGTCGTGCGCGCCGAGAACCCGGTGCGCCTGATGGAATCCGCCGTTCGCGGCATGCTGCCGAAGTCGAAGCTCGGTGACGCCATGTACCGCAAGTTGAAGGTGTATGCGGGTGACAAGCACCCGCACGCCGCGCAGCAACCCACCGTCTTCGAGGTCGCATAACTTGGCAGCAACTCA
>JANOZI010000707.1:0-1735 GCA_031429375.1 Acidobacteriota bacterium
GAAGATCGACGAACCGAGAATGTAGATGCGGCGGTCGTTGGTGGGATCGATGTGGATCTTGCTGTAGTACATCGGCCGTGGATTGACGCTGCTCATCTTCCGCCACGTGTCGCCGCCATCGTCCGATCGGAACGTGCCGCCCCCCTCGCGGTGCTCGACGGTGGCGTAGAGGATGCGCGGGTCCTTCCGCCACATCGCCAAACCGATGCGGCCGATGATGCCTTCTGGCAATCCGCGCGTGAGCTTCGTCCACGTGCGCCCGCCGTCGCCGGTCTTAAAGATGGCGCCGCCGGGACCGCCCCCGCTGAATCCCCAAGGTGCCCGCCGGCGCTGATAGGCGGCCGCGTACAAGACGTTCCGGTTGGTCGGGTCCATCACCATGTCGACGAAGCCGGTGTCCTGGTCGATGAACTTGACGTTGGTCCACGAGCGCCCGCCGTCGGTGGTCTTGTAGACGCCCCGCTCGGCGCTCGGCCCCCACAACTTTCCGAGCGCCGCCACATAGACCGTCTCGGAGTCCACCGGATCGATGATCACGCGGCCGATGTGCTGCGTCTCGCGCAGCCCCATGTGACTCCAGCTGCGCCCGCCGTCGAGGGACTTGTACACGCCGTCGCCGAATGACGAGCTCTGCCGGTTGTTGGGCTCGCCGGTGCCGACCCAGACGAGATCGGGATTCGATGCGCTGAGGGCGACGTCGCCGATCGAGGCGACGCCTTCGCGATCGAACAGCGGCGTCCAGGTCGTGCCCGCGTTGACCGTCTTCCACACGCCGCCCGACGCGGCGCCGACGTAAATGGTCGAGGGGTTCTTCTCGTCCACCGCCAGATCATCGATGCGTCCGCCCATGACGGCGGGGCCGATCGCGCGCCATTCGAGCTGCCGCAACGCGGCGTCGTTCAGCCGCTCCACCTTCGCGCTCTGCGCTGCGGCGGACAAGTGCGCAGAGGGCTTGGCGAGCGCCAACGGCACCAGCAGCAATGCGATCGGGACGAGTCGGACGATCATCGGGCTCCTCCGGGTGGCCGGATTCTAAACCACAGACGGCGCGACAGGGGACGTCAAACAAACATGGAGTTTGGCCACACCACGGACGATTGTAGTAAGTCGACCAGGGGTATAGGCTTGCGTCCTCTAGTAAACCTCAGGAGACTACCAAAATGGTTAGACGCACGCTCGGCACACTCGGCGTTGTCGTCGCATCGGCGTTCGCCCTCGCACCTGCATTCCTCACCGCCCAGGCGCCGCCCGCCCAACGATTGATGGTTCAGATTGTCAACGTGAAACCTGAAGGCTTGGACGAGTGGCTCGCGTTGCAACAGAAGGAAACCATCCCGGCGCTGAAGAAGATCGGTGTTGCAGAGCGGCAAGCCTGGCAAACCGCAACCTTCGGAGAAGGATTCCAGTACTTCTTCTCGCAGCCGATCGACAAATTCGCCGCTTACGACAATCCGCAGGGACCGATGGTACGCGCACTCGGAGAAGCAGGTGCCCGAGTCTACAACGCCAAGGTCCGCAAGCTCATCAACGCGACCACGACGTTGGCCATCACCGTGCTGCCGGAGAGCATCGTGCCCCCGCCGACCTACGAGCCGAAGCTGATGGTGCTCAATTTCACGTACGTCGTCCCCGGGCGTGCCGACGACTTTCTGGCGTTTTGGAGGAACGACTTCATGCCGGTGATTCGAAAAGCGAAGCCGGTCGGTTTCGGTTTGAGTCGCACCCTTCACGGTGG
>JANOZI010000708.1:0-1923 GCA_031429375.1 Acidobacteriota bacterium
ATCCGCTCTCTGCTCTCAGGCATCACTAACGCCGGGACTCGCTTCGCTCGTGGGCTCGGGGCTTCGCCCCTCGGGGAGTCGCTTCGCTCCTGGGACTCACTCCGGTCGTGGGGACTACGAGCGTTGAACCCAAACCCCACGAGCACCGCAGGTGCGAGTCCCACGACGGCGCAAAGCGCCGAGTCCCAGGAGCGAGCGCAGCGAGCGACTCCCACGAGGGCCGCAGGCCCGAGTCCAGTAGAATCCCCAGATGCCGCGCGCGCGGGTGGCTGTCGCGGCCGCCTTCTTCGCTTACGTCGTGCTGATCCGTACGCACGACCTTGCCAACTCCTTTCTGATGCTCGGCGAACAGGCGCGTGACTGGACGATCGCGCTCGGCGGCTGGCGGGAGCTGCCGCTGATGGGCGCGCCAAGCAACTCCGGCGGACGCGGGCTCGGTCCCGCCTATTACTGGATCCTGTGGCTCGGCCGGCACGTCGTCGGTCCCTTCACTCATAATCTGCCGCACGCCGGCGGCATCACGGTCGCGTTGCTGCAGTCGGTGGCCGACACGTGGCTGCTGGTGGTGCTGTCACGTCGCGTTCCCCTGACGCTGGCGCTGGCGGTGTGCCTGTTTATTGCATCCGCGCCGTTTGATATCAGCATCTCCGGCGTGATCTGGAACCCGCCGGTGGCGGCGGCACTCGTCAAGATGGCAACGGCGCTGGCCTTGAGCATGGGCGACGAGCCGACGCGTTGGAAAGTGGCGGCCACCGCCGCGCTCGCGTGGCTGGCGGTGCAGACGCACCTGTCGGCGGCGCTCGTCGCGGCCCCGCTCTTCGCCGCGCTGGTGGCGCAGCCACTAATCACGCGGGCGTGGGCTGGCCGCCGGAGCTTTCGCGAAGGAGGCCGTCTTGCCGGCGAGCGTGCCGCGCTCGCAATTGCCGTGGTGCTGGTGCTGCAGATTCCATCCGCCATTTCCTACGTCCGTCAGCCTGAAGCTGCCGTCGGGCCAACCAGCGCGCTCGGCGCGATGGCGCGCGCCACCTCGTTCGACGTGGTCAAGAGTTACAGCGCGGTGGTCAATACGGCTGGTGACCTGCTCGTGCACAAGAGCGACACGTGGCGGTTCCAGATCCCGGTGCTCGCCGCCGCGATCATCGTATTGATCCGCTGGCGCGCGGACGTGATGCTGCTCGCGGTGTCCGTCGGCGCCATCCTGATGGGCACTGCCCTGTTCGCGACCTGGACGCAGCCTTACGACAGCTACTGGTTCTTGACGGCCACGACCGCGCTGGTGCTGACGTTCGGGATGGCGATGGCCGCGATCCCGCATCGCGTCGCCCGGCACGTGGTTGCCGCCGCGTGCCTCGTGGTCGTTGCGGCGCAGCAACCAACCCGGGTCGCGCAAGCGAGAGACTTCTTCAGCTATCCGCAGTATCGCGAGATGCGGATCGGCTCCACGACGCTGGCGGCATTGGCGCCGGCGCTTCGGGACATTCGCGTCACTTTTCCGGACGCGCACCCGACGATGGATAAGTACTTGATCTACAAGATTCTCGGCGGACGCATCGAGCCGGGCGCGCCGCTCGCCTTCATCGACCAGGGCGGCGCCGTCCGGATCGAATGACGCCGCCGCTTCGGCTATCGACGACGACATCGTAGAGGCGGGTCTTAAGACCCGCCTCTACTTCTTGATAAGCGGATTCACGTACGGCGCGGGAATCACGCGATCGGGATCCGGACGCACACTCAGGTAGTCCACGTGATCGGCGATGTCGGTCCAGCCGTGAGGCACGCCGGCGGGAATGATGATGATGTCGCCGGTCTTGACGACCTTCTTGACCACATCGGCTCCGTCGATCGGGCCGCTGCAGGACGGCCCGTTCAGCACCTTCGTGAACGAGCTTTCCGGCGCGGATTTTCGGCCGTTGACGATGCGGC
>JANOZI010000709.1:0-1688 GCA_031429375.1 Acidobacteriota bacterium
GCGCCGCTCGCGCCACGAGCACGGAACCGGAGCCGGCAGCGATCGCGAGAAGGGCGGCGAGGGCAATTCGGTAGCGCATGGTTGATTGTACGGCTGGATTGAAACCGGTCTAGAATTCGTAGCCTATGGGGGAGATCATGACGGGTCGTGCCACGCGTTCCATCGGTGCCATCGTCGCGCTCGCGCTCGGTTGTGTTGTCGCTCCCGTGGCACCAGCCAGCGGGCAGGCGGCCCAGGTAAAAGCGGCCGTGCAGCCGGCCCCGGCCAAGGCGAAGGGCTGGGTCGTGCCGCGCACCCCCGACGGCAAGCCTGATTTGCAGGGCAACTGGACCAACGAGACGCAAACGCCGCTCGAGCGTATGGGCGCGCAGGGCGGGACCCTGACGGAGGAGCAGGCCAACGCCATCGAGCAGCGCGCGCAAGTCGTGGAAGAGCACCGCGACAAGGCCAGCGACCCGAATCGTCCGGCGCCGCCCAAGGGCGGTGAGCCTGGCAGACTCGCCGCGCCGGGCCAGCAATCGTTTATCGAGATTATTTCAGAAGCCGCGGGCGGTGCCGTGGGCGGATACAACGGCTTCTGGCTCGACCCCGGCCTCAAGGTGATCCGCATCGACGGTGTGGCGCGCAGTTCGATCATCATCGATCCGCCGAACGGCCGGGTGCCGGCGCTCACCGACGCGGGGAAGAAGCGGCTCGCCGAGATTGCCGCGAAGGCGAAGAAGTTTGGCGAGTTCGATCACCCCGAAATGCGGCCGCTGGCCGACCGCTGCCTGGTGTCGTTCGGCTCGAACGCCGGGCCGCCGATGCTGCCGAACTACTTCTACAACAACAACTACACGATCGTGCAGAGCAAGGACCACGTGGTGATCCTGACCGAGATGAACCACGACGCGCGCGTCATCCGCGTGGGCGCGAAGGAGCACGCGCCGGCGACCATGCGTAAGTGGTTTGGCGATTCCATTGGCTACTGGGAGGGCGACACCCTGGTGGTGGAAACCACCAACATTCATCCGATGCAGCTGGCGCAAACCAGCATCCTGTGGGCGTACCGCGGCGCGTCGGAAAACCTGAAGGTCACCGAGCGCTTCACGCGCACGGGGCCGGATACGATCAAGTACCGCTTTACGATGGAAGACCCGGCGACCTTCACCGCGCCCTTCACCGGCGAGCTGCCGTTCACTCGCATCGACGAGATGATCTACGAGTACGCCTGCCACGAGGGCAACTACGCGATGGCCAACATCCTGTCGGGCGAGCGGTCGCGCGAGCGCGAGGCGGCCGCAACAAAAAAACCCCAGCAGTAGAGCGTTGACGAGGGGTACGAATGGGCGTAGCCTCCTTCCTATGAATCGACACCTCTATAGGCTGGCGGCGCTCATTCCCCTGGTCTGGGTTGTGGCCGGGCTTGCGACGGCACCCCTGCAAGGGGTGCCCTACGAGGGAGTCACGCAACCGGCGGCGCCGGCCGCTGCGGTGACGTTCACCAAAGACATCGCGCCGATCCTGCAGCGCAGCTGCCAGCAGTGCCACCGGCCGAACGGCGGCGCGCCGATGGCGTTGACCACCTACGAAGAGGTGCGGCCCTGGGCCCGATCGATCAAGACGCGGACCGGCCTCGGTCCCCGCGCCGGCGTGATGCCGCCGTGGTTTGTCGAGAGGAACATCGGCATCCAGCACTTCAAGCAGGA
>JANOZI010000710.1:0-4274 GCA_031429375.1 Acidobacteriota bacterium
TGCGAGCGCGACAGCACGGTGTCGGGAATCTTGTGCTGCTCGGTCGTCGCCATCATGAAAATGACGTGCGGCGGCGGCTCTTCGATCGACTTGAGCAGCGCGTTGAACGACGAGCCCGACAGCATGTGGACCTCGTCGATGATGAAGACCTTGTAGCGGTTGCGGACCGGCGCGATCGCCAGCCCCTCGATCACCACCTCGCGAACGTTGTCGACGCCGGTGTGCGTGGCGGCGTCGATCTCGAGCACGTCGATGTCGCGGCCCTCGGCAATCTCGATGCACGCGTCGCACACGCCGCAAGGCTCCGGCGTCGGCCCCGTCGCGCAGCTCAGCGCCCGCGCCAGGATGCGCGCCGTCGTCGTCTTGCCGCAGCCGCGCGGGCCCGAAAACACGAACGCCTGCGCGATCCGCTTGCTCTTGAGCGCGTTCTTGAGCGTGCGCGTGACCGCCTGCTGCCCGAGCACGTCCTCGAAGCGCTGCGGCCGCCATTTTCTTGCGAGAACCTGATAGGCCATTACAGAGTTCAGAGTTAAGAGTTAAGAGTGCAGAGTGAGGTTAATGAGTGCAGAGTTGTGAATGCAGAGTCGGGAATGTCGGAGCAGGGGTCTCAAGTTCTTAACTCTTAACTCTGCACTCTGAACTCCGGAAACTCGGCCCGGAGGTCCTCAGCACATCACGGAAACGACTTAGCGCTGCTGCCTTCCGGCCCTGACGCGATTCGCCGCCCTGAGATTGCCGAGGTTCCGAGCCGAATCCTCAGTGTACACCGGGACGCGGCCAGTTTGTGTCGTAGTTCAATGCGGGACAGGCGCGGCCTTGCACCTGCGGTACCGTTGGGCATTGCGATGATCACCTTTCCGCCCGGCGATAAGGTAAGCACTGAGCTGTTTGGCGAGCCCTGTCGTCTTGACCTGCTGAGCCGGGCCGCGCACATCGTGATCCTGGACGATGAGATTCTGAACGTGACGATTTTGACCACGATGCTCGAGCGTGCCGGCTTCGCGTCGGTCACCGGGCTGACCGATGCGCGCGATCTGCGGGCGCTGATCGAGTCGTCACCGCCGGATCTGGTGATCACCGACCTGCACATGCCAGGCTGTGACGGCTACGGCGTGCTCGAGATCCTCTCCGACCTCATCAATACCGAGCGCTTGCCCGTGCTGGTGGTGACCGGCGACGGCTCGACCGATGCGCGGCAGCAGGCCCTGGTGCGCGGCGCCAAGGATTTCGTCACCAAGCCGTACGACGTCGTCGAGATGCTGTTGCGGGTCCGGAACCTGCTCGAGAGCCGCGTGCTCTACCAGGATCTCAAGAAGCAGAACCGGACGCTGCTCGAGTCGGCCAGCGGTAACACGCTCGAGATCGAATCCACGCGGGTCGAGATGATCGAACGCCTCGCCCTGGCCGCCGAGTACCGGGACGACGAAACCAACGAGCACAACCGCCGCGTCGGCGCGCTCTCGGCGAAGCTGGCCATGGCCATCGGGCTGACGGCGGACGAGTCCGGCCTGCTGCAGCGCGCGGCCGCACTGCACGACATCGGCAAGATCGGCATTCCCGACGCGCTCCTGTTCAAGCCGAGCGGCCTGACCGTCAGCGAGGTCAGGGTGATGCGGACCCACGCCGCGATCGGCGCGCGCATCTTGGGCGGCAGCCGCATCCCGCTGTTGCAGCTGGCCGAAACCATCGCGCTCACGCATCACGAGCGGTGGGACGGCCTGGGCTATCCCAACGGATTGAAAGGTGACGACATCCCCGTCCCCGGCCGCATCGTCTCGGTGGCCGATGCCTTTGATGCGATGACGAACAACCGGCCGTACCGCGCCGCCCTCGCCGTCGACGAAGCCATCGCCCGTCTGTACCTGGAGTACGATCGGCAGTTCGAGGGACGGCTGATCGACGCGCTCGAGAGGATCGTGCTGGCCGACACCGCCTACGCCGAGCCAAGCAGCGCGGTGGCCAGCCGTGCGTAGACGTCAACCGCCTGCGCCAGCTCGCCGATGCGGATGTGCTCGCGCTCGGTATGCGCGACGTGAATCGAGCCCGGCCCGATCAAGAGCGGCGTGCCCCAATTCGACAGGAACGGGATGTCGCTGAAGTACGAGAACACCGCGGTGTCGAACCCGGGCACGGTGTGCAGGCGAATCGCCGGCAGCTCGAGCACCTCTTCGACGGCGACGCGCCCGGCGATCGCCTCGGCCAGCGTCGTGCGGATCGCGTCGTGCGCCCCGACCGTTCTGAAAAACACTTCGGCTTCAGCCGCGGGCGGGATCACGTTGGGCGCCACGCCGCCGCTGATCAACCCGACCGTGTAATGGGTGGTGCCAAGCAAGTCGTCTGACGGCCACGTCGTGAGGCGCAGCGTATTCAGGCAGTCGATCAGCTTCTCGATCGCCGATTCGCCCAGCTCCGGGTAGCCGGAATGCGCGGCCTTGCCGGTGGCCTTGAGACGCACGCGGAACGCGCCGCGGGTCGCGGCGCCGAGGCGCAGGTCGGTGGGTTCGCCGTTGATCAGGAACTGCGACTTCGAGCCGATGCGGTTGGCGGCTTTCGCGCCGTCGCTGCCGCGCTCTTCGCCGGCGACAAAGACCAGCCCGACGCGGGTTTCGCCGGCCGCCCTCAATCGCTCGGCGGCGGCCACCTGGGCGGCGAGAATCCCCTTGGCATCGCACGCGCCCCTGCCGTAGAGCAGATCCCCTTCGATGCGGCTGGGAAAGAACGGCGGCACGCAGTCGAAGTGGGTCGAGAACACGACCGTCGGCTCGCCCACCGCGGCGATGACGTTGGTGCGCCCCCCCTCGAGAGGTTGCTCCAGCACCGAGTAGCCGCGATCGCGAAGCAGGCGGGCGAGCACGCCGGCCACTTCTGCCTCTCGTCCGGTGGTGGAATCGATGTCGACCAGCCGGCGCGTCAGCGCAACCGGGTCGACCGGGGCCCCCGGCGCGGCCGCCGCGCCGGAGTGGCTTAACGGAGCCACGCTTCGAGCTCCGTTCGCGCGTCGGTCTTGTCGTCGCGATACTTGACGATCACCGGCGTCGCCAGCGACAGCCCCCATTCGCGGCCGGCACCGACGCTGACGGCGCGCGCGCCGGGAACGACCACCGCGCCCTCGGGGATCACCAGCGGCCGATCCGCAGACGGCTTGATGATGGCGCCGTTCACGAGATCGTAGACCGGCGTGGACCCGGTGAGGATCGTGCCCGCGGCAATCACCGCGCGCTTCTTGATCACCGCGCCTTCATAAATTCCAGTGTTGCCGCCGACCAGCACATCGTCTTCGACGATCACCGGCATGGCGCCGACCGGCTCGAGCACGCCCCCGATCTGGGCCGCGGCGCTGATGTGAACGTGCGCGCCGATTTGCGCACACGAGCCGACCAGCGCGTGCGAATCGATCATCGAGCCCTCGCCGACATAGGCGCCGATGTTGATGTACATGGGCGGCATGCAGACCACGCCGCGCGCCACGAACGCGCCGGCGCGGATCGCCGAGCCGCCGGGCACGATGCGAATGCCCCCTTCGACGCCCGGCTTCTGCACCGATTGGGTGTCCTTGTCGTAGAACGGCAGCCCCGCCGACTGGTCGGCCAGGTCGCCGAACCGAAACCCGAGGAGGATGCCCTGCTTCACCCAGGCGTTCACGCGCCATCCGGTCGGCGCGGACGGATCGGGCTCCGCGGCCCGCACCTCTCCTGCTTCGAGGGCGAGGCGCAGCTCGTCGAAGGCGGCGCGAGCGGCGGCCTTGTCGGCAGCGGCGCCGGCGGCCACGAGCCCTTCGATAGTGAGCCTAAGCTGCATGTGAAATGTCGAGGCCGAGGTCTTTCAAGAAGCCGATGATCTTCTCCTGCGACGCGGCGCGAGGCGGCACCATCGGCAGGCGATACACCGGCTCGCACAGGCCCATCGCCGCCATGGCGAATTTGACCGGGCCGGGATTCGACTCGATGAAGTTGCCCAACATGAGCGGCACCAGCCTGTGGTGCAGCTGGCGGGCCGCCTTGTAGTCGCCTCGCTCGGCCGCCTCCACCATGTGCGACATCTCAGCAGGAATGGCGTTCGACGCCACCGAGATCAGGCCGCGGCCGCCAATGGCCATCAGCGGAAGCGTCAACGCATCGTCTCCCGACAGCACCAGAAAGTCGGCCGGCACCGCGCGGCAGATCTCCACCATCTGCGTGATGTTGCCGGACGCTTCCTTCACACCAACGACATGAGGAATGGTGGCCAGCTTCGCCAGGGTGGACGCCTCGATGTTGCAGCCGGTGCGGCCCGGC
>JANOZI010000711.1:0-8433 GCA_031429375.1 Acidobacteriota bacterium
TCCTGAAGGAATTCGACGACCTGGTGCGTCAACGCCGCTACGCGTCGAGCTACGCGATTGCGGTCGTATACGCCGGCCTCGGCGACCGCGAACGCGTCTTCTCGCATCTGGAGGACGCGCTGCGCGAGCGCTCGCATTGGCTCGTCTGGCTCAAACGCGATCCGCGGTGGAACGAACTTCGCGCGGATCGAAGGTTTCAGAATCTCGTGCGAAACGTCGGCCTGCCCTGAAAGCGTTTCTCTTATAGCACGCCTGTCATTCAAATGGTCACGCGCAACACGACGTCGCCAAGCTGAATTTCATCACCCGACATCAGCAGGACACCCCGCGGGTCGTTCTTTGGAACCTTGATGAGACCGCCGCGCCGGATCACCTGGGTCCCGCGCGTGCTGCCCTCATCCAGCAGACGGTAGCCGCCGCGAGCGGCGTCGTAGACCATGCGGGCGTGCGCGCGGCTGACGCTCGCGTTCTGCTCATCGAGCGCGACGTGATTGCGGCGCCGCCCACCACGCCGATCGCTGATCTCGGCGGTGCGGCCCAGCAGGATCAGAGGTTCCGACAATGTATACGTCCGCTTCGCACCCGCGGCAGTGAGCACCTGTACCCGCACCGCAGCCGACGCCGTCGTCACGGCCGGATGATCGGGCGCGCGCTTCTGCAAGTCGAGGGCGAAGATCTGTTCCGCACTCCAGGCCGCGGGCGCCTTCTTGAGAAACTGGGTGCGGACGTCCAGCGGATACGCCGCCTCGCAGTTGATCTCCTGGAACCGCTTTCGAATCTTCGATTCGAGTTCGTCGAGCGCCACTTCGAATCGCGCCCGCTCCGCGCCCGGCGGCAACAGGATTTTCACGCCGATGCGGTTATGCGGGAACACACGCCTGCCGCCGCCGGCGGGCACGACCTTGCCCTCGATCTCGTTCAGCACGGCGGCGAGAGCATCGAGCGGCTTGAAATCGGGCCCAGGCTTGCCGTCGAGCAGGTTCTTGACCCGGCCCCATCCCTTCCTGATGCCCGTGATGGTCATGGCGCGCCCTGTCCCTTTACAGCAAAGAGTCCCAGCTCTCGCGCCGCCGTGACCAGGTCGCCCGCGAGTGGCGCCGCGGCCCGGGCGCCGTAGCCGGCGTTTTCCAGAATCACGGCGAACGCGATTTTCCTCGGCTGATCGTTGCCGAACGGCGCGTAGCCGACGAACCATGAATGGGCCGGTGCCCCATCCACTTCAGCGGTTCCGGTCTTGCCGGCAATCGGGGTCGCGTTGGCGGCCAGCACGCGTCCGGTGCCTGATGTGACGGCTTCTCGCATGTACTCGGCCAGCGTTGCCGCGTCTGCGGCCGTCAGCAGTCTTTCTCCGGCACCCCTAAAGGGGTGCCCTACTTTGCTGGCCTCCTTCGCCGGATCCGGCGCGGCACCGTGCCGCCACTGCGCAACCGGAATGCGCCCTTGCCGGGCGATCGCCGCGGCGACCCTGGCCATCTTGATGGGAGACACCACGACTTCGCCCTGCCCGTAACCGGCGTGGGGCAGAGAGGATTTCAACCCGGCCTCGGTCGGCCGCCGAGACAAATCGATCTGGAATAACGATGCCGTTTCCATCAACGGCCGCGTCCCGAGGCGCAGCGCGAGCTGCGCGAAGTACGCGTTACACGACAGGACGAGGCCGCGTCGCAGATCAACGGAGCCGTGTGGCGTGTGGTCCAACGGGTCGTCTCGGACCGGCCGCCGCGATCCGCGCACATAGTTTCCGACCCGTCCGTCCGGCAGCCTGATGCACATCAGCGGTTCGGCCCGTGCGTCTGGCGCCGCACGCAGCGCCGCCGCCGCCACCACGAGCTTGAAGGTTGACCCGGGCGGATAAAGCCCGTATCGCGGACGATCGAAGAGCACCTGAGCGTCCGGAGGTGCGCCTTCGCCGTCGAGGTCGGCAACACCCGGCCACGGATAGCTGACCGCGGCGAGCACTTCTCCCGACTCGACGTCCATCACCACGGCTGCTCCATGAGTGAGCCCGCCGGCCTCGACACGATTGCGGATTGCAGCAGCCGCGCGCGCCTGGAGCCGGGCGTCGATCGAGATCGTGACGTCTCGCGTCCGATCAAGGAGCGCTCGCACCGCCGGCGCGTCAGGCCGGTACCGGTTCCTCAGCAGCGGGAGCAGCTCGACGTAGCTTCGCTTGACGATCCGCTCGGTTGTTCCAGTGCGGCGGTTTCGCACCATCACGACGGTCGCGCGATCGTCGTAGCCCTTGAGCTCTACGTCGGCGTCACGCTCGACGTATGACGTGTTGCGTGCCGCCCAATTCGTCTGGCGTGTGAATTCGCCAACCACATGGAACGCCTGAGGTCCCAGGGGATAGCAGCGTGGTTCGCTGTCCGAACACCGATCGACGCGGCTGACGTGCGCTGCTCGGTAGTTGTCGGCGCTGCTGCTGATCTCGTCGGCGCGGCTCGTGGCAAGAGGGAGCCCATTGCGATCGTAAATGGTGCCTCGCGTAATGACTCGTGCGGAGCTCACCAGTCGCGGGTTGTATTCGAAGCGCAGCCCGCCATCCGCCTGTTCGGCCAGGCCAGCAGCCGATGCGAAGGTGTCGGGCCGGACGACCTGGATCCACGCGGCCCGGCCGGCGAGGACGATGGCGGCGGCGGCGAGCACGCGCGAGATGGTTCGCAACGGCGCAATCACGTGAGGCCGCGGCGGGCCGGCGCGCCGCGAGATCGCGAGTGCGATGCCGACCGCCGCGCAGTTGGCCAGCATCGACGAACGGCCGTAGCTGAGGAACGGGGTCACGACACCGGACAGCGGCAACAGGCCGAGCAGGCCGCTCGCGATAATGATCGCCTGAACGATCAAGCTCAGCGCCACGCCGGTCGCAAGAATCGCCGTGTAGTCGCCGGGCGCGCGCAGCGCCGCCCGAATGCATCGCCAGATCAACAGGGAGTACAGCGCGACGATGGTCGCGAGGCCGACCCATCCGAGCTCTTCGCCGATCGCCGTGAGTACGAAGTCGGTGTGCGCGGCCGGCACCAGCTGCGGATCACCAAGACCACCACCCGTGCCCCACAGCGCCCCGCTGGCGAGCGCCCAGTACCCCTGCGCGATCTGATTGCCGCCTGGCAGCGTGTTCGCCCACGGATCGAGCCACATCGCGACGCGCTGCCCGACAGTCGGCGGATAACCGAGGCGGTACGCCAGCGCGAATGCACCAAACAACCATCCCAGGCTGGCGATCACAAAGATCAGCTTCCCGCGCGCGAGGCTGTACAAGCCAAGAAAGACGATCGTGAGCACGAGCGCCGGCCCAAGGTCCTTCTGCAAGAAGAAGAACGCCATCACGAGGGACATGGCCACAAACACCGGCACCACGTCGCGCCATCGCGGGACCCGAAGCAACCGGAGCCACGGACGATCCGTCGTCGCCGGCTCCGAATACTCACGCAGCACGTCAACGCGGCTGCCGAAGTACGCCGCCAGGGCGAACACCACCAGCAGGCGGATCGCCTCGACCGGCTGAATGCCAAACAGGTTGACCTTCGCACCGCTCGAGCCCGGGCCGCCGCCAAACACCAGGAGCATCACCGCGAGCGTCAAGGCCAGTCCGAGCGGGAGCGCCACGGCCCGCCGTAAGCGCGACGCCTCGAAGTCAACCAGCGACAAGCCGGCCAGTAACGCGATGCCACCCACAACACCTTCAGCAAAGCGGCGGGCGAGGAAAGTGTCGCGCAACGGATCGCGAAGGGCCAGCATGCTCATGAGCCCCACACCACACAACAGCATGACGACCGGCAGCAGAAGCGGATCGCCTGGGTGCGGACGGATCCAACGAAAGACATGCGCGGCCCAGAACGCAGCAAAGAACAACAGTGCGACGAACCAGAGCTGGCTGCGAAATTCACCGGGTGTGCGAACGACGACACCTGCTTTGAAGTCCGCGAGCTCCGCTGCTGTCAGAACCGGCACCCGCTCGAGCTCCGGCCGGCGATCCAGTCGCGCCCGCAACGCCACGAATCGTCGATCGGCCCGCACAGTGGCCGCCGGAATCGTGACGGCCGCGAGGCCGCCGATGTTCTCGAGCGCGGGGTCAAGCGCGGTCGCGCGCGCATAGAGCGCGCGGGCCACCGCTTCCCGCTCGAATGGGACCGTGAACGCCGCGAGCCGTGGACCGAGCGCCGATGCATCGCGAAGCGAAGGCAAGTGAAGGATCCGGCCAGCCGTCAGGTCGGCTTCGGACACGTCGAGCGAGGCGAGACTGCCCGACGCCGTGAGCAGGAGGCCGGCGGCCACCGCGATGCTTGCAACAGCGAGTCCGGCAAGCTCGATGATCGCCGCTCGCCTCGAGGGGCCACGAACCTGCGACGGGCGCGAAGCCGGCGGCGTGTATACGCGCATCACATTTCCTGGTGCGGTTCAAGCGCACTGGCTTCCAGCGCGTCGGTCAGCGTGCGCAGGTAGCGCCGGCACTCGCGTAACTCACCCCGCGCTCGATCGGCAATCGGGTCGAGGAACTGCACGCAACGCTCGTAATCGGCCCGCGCACGCTCGAGCGCGCTGTGCACATCGGCCGCCGCCAACGTCACGTCGCGTTCGGCCTCCCGGCGGTAGCCATCGGCGCGCACCCGATAGGCGTGACCGATGTCGGCGCGCTGCCGCCACTCGATCACATGGCCGCGCTGCTCTGCCTCTTCAACCGCTGCCACCCCCTTATCGACATCGTTCAGTCCGCGCGGCTCGAGATAAATTCGTCCCAGGCCAAGGTACGGGTCGGGCGATTTCGCATCGAGCGTCGCTGCACGCTGGAACTTGGCAGCCGCCGAGCTGTATTGCCGGAGCGCGGCGGCCGGATCCTTCGGTGCGGTGGTTTGCGCCGCGATTCGTTCGAGATGGCCCTCGCAGATCAGCGCCTTGGCCTGCAACGAGGAATTGGCGCCGCCGAGCTGGGCCGCCCAGGTCACAGCCTCCTGGCATTGACGCCACTGTCTTTCGAAGACGGTGAGCACCGGAGCGCGGTAGCCGCCGATCACTTCATCCGCTACGGCCATGAGCCGCGCGCGCAGGGGACGATCGACCCGCAGGCGGACGCCGGCGCCCATCGGCGTCCACGCGAGCAAACGGCCGTAATCCTGCCGCGCCTTCGACAAGCGCTCGGCATTCAACTGCGGCAGCTGACTGCGCATGCGCTCGGCCATCACACAGCCCAGTGCTTCGCTCAAGAAGCCCGCCACCAGCAACAGCACGAACCCGCCCCATAACGCGCGGCGCGCAACGCCGCGGCGCGCCAGCCGCGGCATCGTCGGCTGGCCGGCCGGTTGCGGTTCGACCCTCACCTCCGCGACCGGAAGCGGCGGCGGCTCCGGTGGCCTGGGCGTCCGGATCGTCTCGGCCGTGTTGAACGTGTGGATCGCCACCGGTTCGCGACCGGCCAGCAACGCATCGAGGTCGGACCGGATCGCTGCCGCGTTTTCGTAGCGGTGCTCTCGTTGAAACTTCAGGAGCTTGTCGATGATGGCGGCGATCGCCTGCGGGCACTCCGGCGGCAGCACCTCTCGCGGTTCATTCAGTTCGATCGCCTGTTGAAGCCGCCGCTCCTGGCCTTCCTTCCGCGAGTGCGGGCGGTGGCCGGCCGCCATTTCGTACAACATGACGCCGACCGCCCACAGGTCATCGCCCACGCGCGCCCGCCGCTCGATGAAGCGCTCGGGCGGCGCGTACTGCGGCGTCAACCCGACAACCGCCGTGCCCGGCCGCAGCGGGTCCAGGCCTTTCGCGGTGCCGAAGTCGTACAACTTGACGGTGGCGTCCGGCATCACGAAGACGTGCTCGGGCTTGAGGTCCGCGTGCATCACCGCTTCGTAGGACAATTCGGGCGGGGTGAAGCTGTGGAGCTTCTCCAGCACCACGCAGATGGCACGAGCGAAGCGCGCCGCCTCCGCCGGGCCCATCGGCTTCGACGCAATTCGCTCCTTGAGCGTCGGCGCCGTGATCAACTCCATGGCCACGTACAAATAGTGATCGTTCTCGCCGATCTCGTAGACCTCGGGGACCAGGCCGTGCGCTCGACCAAACGCCTGCTGCAGTAGCGCGCCCCGTGTCTCGGCCGCGATCGACTCCTCGTCGAGAACGCAGGGAACAAGCTTCAGCGCCACGGTCGTGCCGCCGTCGCGCGCTTCGTGCACAATTCCTGTACTGCCTCTGCCGAGCCGTCTACCCAGCGTGTAGCGGCCGACGATCGAGCCTTCAAGGGACATTGGGCCCGACCTCGAAGTTACCGGTGAGGAATCGACGGGCGGCATCCGCGCCCACACCTGCCAGAACATCTCCGCGATAGCCGGAGAACACATTTGACGTGAACACGACATTGCTGCCTTCATCCATCGTCACCGCCGCGTGCTTCACGCCGGCCTCGCGGATGAAAACGCTGTTGGCGATCGTGACCTCGCGGCCTCCGGCGAGCGCAATCGCCGGACCGTCGATCCCACGGAACCAGGCGGCTCGAATCACCGCGGTGGCATCGCGCCCGACCGCAATGCCGGTCGTCATGGCGCCCTCGAACTCCATCGCATCGATCCACCAGTCGCCGCTGGCCACTTCCACGCCGATTGTCATGGCAGCCGTAGCGCTCGACTCCAGGCGGAGCCCATGAATCCGGCCACCTTCGTGTCCGCCTGCAGTAATGGCGACCCAGCGCAAAGTGCCCGCGGGTGCGGTCAAGATCGCCTTGCCCTCGACCGACGCGCGAAGCTCGACACCTCCAGGCAACACGACCTGCTCCATGTATGTGCCCGGCTGTAGCTGAATGACGTCGCCACTGCGCGCGACAGCCGTCGCATCCGTAATGCGGGCGAAAGCCGAATCGCCACCGACGACGATCGTGCGCCCGAGGTCCGAGCCAATACGCATGAAGCCCGCAAACGGCGCGAGCGCGGCGACGATGCCGATGACGACGCCGAGCGCGAGCCATGTGGTGCGTCGCGCCAGCGTCCAGTGCGCGAATGCGCCGACGCGTGAGCCCAGGCCTGCCGTTTCCGGGGCCGCCCGGTAGGACTCGGCGCCGCTCGGCGCGGACGCGGGATGACTCGGCGATACCGCGGCATTGAGCATGGGGAGGGTTGCCGCGCGCCGCATGGAGGACCTGAACCCAGGCGCCTCGAGGTACACGACCGTGACGTTGTCTTTGCCACCGGCCTCGTTCGCGGCCGCCACCAGCGCGCGCACCACCTCTTCGGGACGACCTGCGTGGCGGCTGATCAAGTGCGCGATGTTGACCGATGGGACCAGGTCGGTCAGGCCGTCGGTGCAGAACAGCAGGGCGCAGTCGTTTTCGACGGACACTTCACTTACATCTACGAAACCTTCGGCGTCTTTGTCCCGTTCGGCGCCGCCGACCTCGCGAAACACCTCATTGCGCCGCGGGTGCTCCATGGCATCGAGCTCGGTCAGCTCGCGGGCGTCCTCACGCTCACCCACCGGAGAGTGGTCGTGCGTGAGCTTGATCATCGCCGCGGGCGAAATCTTGTAGGCGCGGCTGTCGCCGACGTGCCCGAGGGTGATGGTCTTGCCGGTCATCACGCCGACCGTCACGACGCATGCCATGCCGTGCCGCCCGGGAGTGTTCTCCGCTTGTTTGGCGATCTCGTTGTTGGCCAACGCGATGGCTTCGCGGACGCGCTCGGCCGCTGTCCCCAGGGGCCGGGCACATCGTTCGACGATCACCTGGTGCGCGATGGCCGCGGCGATCTCTCCCGCCGCGTGGCCGCCCACGCCGTCGATCACGCCGTACAAGCCAAGATCGGGCTGAAAGATCGGCAGGTCTTCGTTGTTGTGACGCACCTGCCCGGGGTGGCTGTGCCACGCGCCCGCAAGAGTGATGTCGGCGGGGCGGAAGATGCTCATGAGTCGTGCAGCCACGCCAGTACCGCCAGCGAGCAGGCAGCCGCAACCAACAGCGCGAGAAAACCGAAATGAGCCCAGTACAACCACGTCATCGCGGCGGTTCCACGTGCAGCACGAGCGTCAACAACCCAGCCAGCTCGATTCGATCGCCGGACTTGATCTCTCCAGCGAGCCCGGGCGCGGTGATTTGACCATCCGCGGATCGCATGGCGGTTGGCAATGCCACGCCGTTGATCGCCGTGCCCGACGCGCTGACATCCTGCACCACCAGCCGGCCGTCGTCGCGACGGCTGATCCAGCAGTGTTCGCGCGACACGCGGGCGTCGCAGACGAGCTGGACGTCCACCCACGTGTCCTTCCCGCCGCGGCCGATCTTCGTGATCGGCTTGTGCAGCGTGAATTCATGCGCGCCGGTGTCGTCCTGATACCGCAATGTCGCGCCGACACCAGGCGCGCCGCTCCGAACACTCGATGCGGTATCGACTTCGACTGAGGTCGAGGTGCGCTGGCCATCGTGGAACACGCTGCGTACCGTTCGGACCGTCGGCG
>JANOZI010000712.1:0-3036 GCA_031429375.1 Acidobacteriota bacterium
AGGACGCTGACGGTGTTCGCGGGAGCGTTGCTCCTGTCGTCGGCGGCGTATGCCCAGAGTGCAATCACCGGCGTGGTGAAAGACTCGACCGGCGCCGCAATGCCCGGCGTCACCGTGGAAGCATCGAGCGATGTCCTGATCGAAAAGCTCAAGTCGGATGTCAGCGACGCGAACGGCAACTACCGCATCGCCGACCTGAGGCCCGGCACCTATAGCGTGGTCTTCACGCTGACCGGCTTCAAGACGTACCGGCGTGACGGCTTGCTGCTGCCTGCGGAGTTCACCGCCACGGTGAATGGCGAGCTTGCGGTCGGCCAGCTCGAAGAAACCATCACGGTCACCGGCGCCTCGCCCGTGGTCGACGTGACCACCGCGGCCAAGATCTCGGTGCTGGACCGCGAGGCCATGGACCTCATCCCGACAGGTCGCAGCATCCAGGGCCTGGCGCAGCTTGTTGTGGGTGTCAACCTCAACCTGCCGGACACTGGCGGCGCCAGGGCCATGCAGCAGACCTACATGTCGACGCACGGCATGAGCGCCTCCAACACGACGATTCTCGTCGACGGCCAGATGGTCAACGGACTGCAGGCCGACGGCGCGGTCCAAAGCTACTTCAACGATGCGATGAACTCGGAGATGAGCTACCAGACCAGCGGCATCGGCGCCGAGAACTCGTCGGGCGGCGTCCGCCTGAACATGATCCCGCGCGAGGGCGGCAACCGCTTCAGCGGCGACTTCAAGGCGGTCAACCGGCCCGGTGCCTGGCAATCGAGCAACCTGACCGATCGCCACAAGGCCAGGGGCTTGAACAACGGCAACAGAATCGACCGCATTATCGACTACACGCTCGCGCTCGGCGGCCCCATCAAGAAGGACAAGCTGTGGATCTTCGGGTCGGCGCGCTACTACTCGGTCAACAACTTCATCGCCAACACCTTCATGGATGATGGTACGCAGGGCCTCGACGATCAGTTCATCAAGAGCGCCACCTCGCGCCTGACGTGGCAGGTCACGCCGCGCAACAAGATCTCCGGCTACTTCGACGAAATTGACAAGTACCGCGGCCACGACATGCAGTCCAATTACGACCCAGAGACCGCGGCGACTGTGTGGAATTCGCCCGCGTACCACACGGCGGCACTGAAATGGTCGTCGCCCGTCTCAGGGTCGCTGTTCCTCGAAGCCGGGTGGTCCAACAATACCGAGTACTACACGAATGAGTACCGCGAGGGCATCGAGAAGCCGCGCGGTACCGCGGAGTGGTTCGCCAACGCCGCGAAGAACGAGGCGGACCTCGGCGGCTACACGCGGGCAGGTCCGACCAACCTCACCCAAAGCCCGGTGGCGTTCTACTGGAACACGGCGGCGACCTACGTGAAGGGCGACCACACCATCAAGGCAGGTGCCAGCAACCGCACCGGGCAGTTCATCCACACCCGTCAGGCCAACGCCGACCTTATTCAGCAGTATCGGAGCAGCAGCACCGGCGTGCGCTGGTCCGTGCCCGATTCCGTTCTGATCCGGAACACCCCATTGGTTTCCGGCGAACGCGTGAACCGGGACCTGGGCATTTACGTGCAGGACTCGTGGCGCCTCAACCGATTGACGGCCAACGTCGGTATCCGTTGGGAAACGCTCAATGCACAGGTGCTGGCCGGCAAATCCGGCGCCGGGCGCTTTGTGCCGGAACGCGCGTTTGATGAGATCAGTGACCTGCCGAGTTGGAACGACCTCGCGCCTCGCATGGCCCTTGTTTACGACTTGATGGGCAACGGACGGACGGCCATCAAGTACTCGCTCAATCGCTATAACCTCTCGCGAACCACTGGCATCGCGGAGAACTATAACCCGCTGCGTTCGGAGACTTTTACCTTGCCGTGGCGCGACGTCAACGGCAATGACATCGCCGACGGCGGGCTGCGCTGCTCCGGTTACCCCAGCGCGGCTTGCGAAATCGATTTTACGAGTTTGCCGCCGAACTTCGGCACCGCCGCGCTCAACGAGTACGGCAAGTACCCGCGCACGTGGAACCTCGAGTCGGGGCTGGAGCTCCAACACGAGCTGTTCAGCGGCGTGTCGGTGAGCGGATCATGGTGGAAGGGCGACTTCCGCAACCTGACCACGACCATCAATCGGTCGTACACGCATGCCGACTTCACCCCCTTCACGTTCTACAACCCGGTCACCGGCCAGCCGTTCGAGGTCTACGCCCGGACGCTGCAGGCGCGGCCGACCAGTAACCTCGATACTTTCGACCCGGAACGAAAGAACAGCTACGAGGCCTTCAACTTCGAGGGCCGGTGGCGCATTCCGGGTGGCGGTCAGGTGTTCGGCGGCGTCTCGATCGAGCGCGAGCGCTTCAAGAACTGCACGTCGCCTGACGATCCCAACTACAACGGCAACGGCAAGGCCCTGTGCGACGAGTACGCGCTGGACATCCCGTACCGGCCAAGCGTGAAGCTGGCAGCGACCCGGACCGTCGGCCTCGGCGTGAACGTCAGCATCGCGTTCCAGAACAACTCCAGCCCGACCAGCTCGCGGGTGATGACGGTGACGCGCGGCAACACGCGCTACCCGGCCAACTGCCCGGCGCCGTGCCCGGCCGGTCAGATCATCATGCCGACCGCGACGTTCGGACAAACCTCGCTGACCTACAACCTCGAGGCCTTGCGCGCCACCTCGGTAGAGCGCATCGTTCAGCTCGACTTCAAGGTGTCAAAGACGTTCCGGTTCGGCCGGTTCTCGGTGCTTCCGACGTTCGAGGTGTTCAACATCAACAACTCGGACGCGATCATCAGCTATAACACCACGAACGTGCTGTCCGCCACGTACCTCGCGCCCAACAGCATCATGCAGGGACGCATGTATGGGCTGGGGTTAGTAACGCGCTGGTAAAAGCACAAGGTGCGTACGGGTGCGTACCGTGCCTAGGGTGCGAAGAGTGCGGGTGCCAGGAGTGCTCACGTTTGGCACTCCTTGGCACTCGGTGCACTGTACGCACTCTTGGAACCGTACGCACTGTACGCACTCTATTTA
>JANOZI010000713.1:0-3175 GCA_031429375.1 Acidobacteriota bacterium
GCGCAACCCGGTCGATCCGACCCGATCGCCGGGCGGCTCGAGCGGCGGCTCGGCCATCGCGATCGCCACGGGAATGTCTCTTGGCACCGTGGGCACCGACACCGGCGGGTCGATCCGCATTCCGGCCGCGGCGTGCGGCATCGTCGGGCTCAAGCCCGAATGGGGCCAGGTCTCGGCGTCCGGCGTGGTGCCGTTGAGCCGCCAGCTCGATCACGTGGGCCCGCTCGCCGCGTCGGTCACGGATGCGTGGATCCAGTACAACGCGATGCTGCCGGCCGAGCTGCGGGTTGGCGCGGAGCTCGAGCCCACGCCGCTCAAAGGCCTTCGCCTCGGCATGATGAGCGGCTACCTGTTCGATCGAATCGATGCCGACGTCGAGCGGGTGACGCTGGCCGCCATCGAGTCGCTCCGCAAAGCCGGCGCCACCGTCACCGAGGTCGCGTTGCCACACGCGACCGACATGCCGGCCATTTACCTGCACCTGGTGTTCGGCGACGCCGCTGAATACCACGCGCGCACGCTCGACTCGCGACCGGAAGACTACACGACCAACGTCCGCCTGCGGCTCGAAATGGCGCGCTACGTGCTGGCCGAAGATTACATTCGCGCGCTGCGCGGCAAGGCGATCATCACTCACGAGATCGACCGCGCGCTCGACGGCGTCGACGCGCTGGTGCTGCCGTCGCTGTCAATTCCCGCGCCGCCGATCGGCGCCACCACCATGCCGGTGAAGGGCGGGCCCGACGCCGTGCGCACGCTGATGCTGCGGTGCACGCAACCGTTCAACCTCTCGGGCCACCCCGCCCTCTCGTTGCCGAGCGGGACGACGCCGGCCGGCCTCCCCGTCGGGTTGCAGCTTGCCGGACACAAAGGCAAGACGCCGGCGCTCGTCCAGGCCGCCCTCGCCGTCGAGCGCGTGCTCGCCAACGCCGGATGATTCGGAATTACTTTCACCGCTGGGAACAGCGGCTCGCAGAGGTCAGCAAGGCCGAACGCCTGGTCCGCCCGTTCGAATGGGGCGACGACTGGATCGATTCGGACACACCTGAAGGTTTGTCCCCACCACCGCCTGGTGGCGACGACGAAGGTGGCGACAAGCCTTTCTTGTCCGCCGTAGCGCAAGCGAAGGCGGAAGGTTTGTCGGTCCAGAAAGATCGCGTCTCGGCCTGGATCCAGCGCGTCATGCAAGACAGCGACGCGTTCTTCACACCCGAGCCGACGCGTTACACCTTCACGGCGGCCCTGCCCTCGGTGCGCGCGACCGGCGAAGAAGGGTTGGTGACGTTTCCAAGCGGCTTCACCACCCCGCATGCCGAGAACAACGTCGTGCGGGCGCGATACTTTCCCGCCAACCCGATTCGCAAACCCCGCAACGGTGCCGCCGGCCCGCGCCGCGCCGTCGTCGTGCTGGCGCAGTGGAACGCCGACGCCGAGGGCCATGTCGGGTTGTGCAAGCTGCTCTCGAAGCTCGGCATCGCATCACTGCGCATCAGCCTGCCGTATCACGACGTGCGAATGCCGCCGGAGCTGTCGCGCGCCGACTACATCGTCAGCTCGAACATCGTGCGCACGGTGCAAGTCTGCCGGCAGGCGGTGCGTGACGTGAGGCTCGCGTTGTGGTGGCTGCGCGATCAGGGCTACGACCGTCTCGGTTTGCTCGGCACCAGCCTCGGCTCCTGCCTGTCATTGCTGACCGCGTGCCACGAACCGCTGGTCAAGGCCCAGGCCCTCAATCACGTCTCGCCGTATTTCGGCGACGTGGTGTGGCGGGGACTCTCGACCGCGCACGTCCGCCGAGGCCTCGACGGGCATGTCACGAGCGAAGAGCTGCGCGACCTGTGGGCGCCGATCAGCCCGTGGTCGTTTCTCGATCGCTTGAAGAACACGCAGACGCTGATGGTCTACGCCATCTACGACCTGTCGTTTCCGGTGGACCTGTCGAAGCAACTGATCGCCGAAATGCGGCGGCGCGGCAATCCGCTGGAGGTCCGCGTGCTGCCGTGCGGCCACTACTCGACCGGCGCCGCGCCCTTCAAGTATCTCGACGGTTGGTATCTGGGGAAATTTCTCGCGACGAGGTTGTAGCTACAGGTATTTCAACAACCGCACGATCGCGTCGTAGAGCGAGCCGGCGAGCGATTGGACCAGCGGCGAGTACTCGCCCGAGTCCATCGACTCTGCCACGGTGACAGGATCAGTTAACAGCAGCCACACTGTGGCGCCCGCAACCACTGCCGCCAGCAGGCCAACGATGCCCACGAGGCTGAAGAGGTTGCCGCCCACGCGCGACTTCCGTTCGATCCTGACGTCCATAAATCGCTTGCCCAGAGCGAGGCGTGGCGCGAGTTCGCGCGCCGTGCCGAGTCGAAGGGAGGATCATACACCCCCGCATCTAACGCTTGGACGACAGCCGGACGCGGGTTGTTTCAGACGACCAGCACGATCTTGCCGAACTGCTCACGCGATTCAAGACAGCGCTGGGCCTCGGCCGCCTCGGCGAGGGGGTAAGTCCGATCCACGGCCGGGCGCAGCTCACCGGCGAAAAAGAACGGCGCGGCCCGCAGCAGCTCGCCCTTCCGGCCCATGTAGGACCCGAGCAACGACAGCTGGCGCCCGAACAGCACGCGCAAGTCGATGTGGGCTTCATGCCCTGTCGTCGCGCCGCACGTGACGAGCCGCCCGCCGCGAACCAAGCACTTGAGGCTCCGGTCCCACGTCGCGGTGCCGATATGCTCGACGACGACATCGACGCCGCGGCCACCGGTGAATTCGCGCACCCGCTTGGGGACGTCCTCAGTGGTGTGGTTCACGACCTCGTAGGCGCCGAGCTGGCGCGCCCTGGCCAGCTTGGCGTCGGTGCCCGCCGTGGCAAACACCCGCGCGCCGTGGCGCCACGCGATCTGGATGGCCGCCTGCCCCACGCCGCTGCCGGCGCCGAGCACGAGCACGTCTTCGCCGGCGCGCAACTGCGCGCGTGTGATCAGCATGTGCCAGGCGGTGAGGAACACGAGCGGGAACGCCGCGGCTTCGACGCACCCGATCGCATCCGGAATGGCGATGAGGTTCTGGACCGGCACCTTGACGTACTCCGCGTAGCCACCGTCGCTGCGGTAGCCCAGCACGTCGTACGACGGGCACTCGTTATCGCGGCCGTCGAGGCACGCGACGCAGCGGC
>JANOZI010000714.1:0-2475 GCA_031429375.1 Acidobacteriota bacterium
ACTGGCAGTTTCCTGACTCGCGGCGTGTGGCCGCTCACAGTGGCGGGACCGTGTGGGCTTTGAACCCAGCTTCCCTGCCTGCCCGGGTACGCGTCGGTTGAGCTTTGGATTGTAGCATTGTTACAATGAGGAGTTTGGTGAACAGATGAGCAAGCGTTCGATCGTGACCGCGCGGGAAGCGCCGGTCGAGAAGGTCGTGTCGGCCACCGGCGGCCTGGTGATCCACGGCGACACGTTCACGATCGACACGCACGATCGCGTCGAGCTGATCGATCTGACCGATCGCGTGATGGCGCACGTGCGCGACTCCGGCGTCAGGGAGGGGATGATCTCGCTCTGGTCGATGCACACGACCTGCACGCTGTTCATCAACGAGTCGCAGAAAGCGCTGGAAGTCGACATCAAGAAGTTTCTCGAAGACACCGTGGCGCGCGACAAGTACTACATGCCCAACGACCCGGATCAGTCCGATTGCGACCGGCAGAATGCCGATTCGCACCTGCGCGCAATGCTGCTCGGGCACTCGATCACGATGCAGATCAGCGGCGGCGAGCTGGTGCTGGGGCAGTGGCAGCGCGTCATCTGCGGAGAGCTGGATGGGCCTCGCTCACGGGCCGTGCGAGCGCAAGTGTGGGGGCTCGCCGGTTAGTTCAGAGTGCAAAGTTAAGAGTTAAGAATTACAAATGCGTGCACGCTTGAACTCCGCGGGGCTCGTCGACATCGCCGACAAGGTCGAGTCGCGCGAGCGGCTGTCGTTTGACGACGGCGTGAGGCTGTTCCAGTCGCCTGACCTGCTGGCGCTCGGCTGGATCGCCAATCGCGAGCGCGAGCGGCGCCATGGCGATCGCACCTACTTCAACCACAACCTGCGGCTCGAGGCGACCAACGTCTGCGAGGCATCGTGCCTGTTCTGTTCGTTCGCGCGGCTCAAGCCCGGCGACCCGGGCGCGCACACCATGACGCTCGAGCAGGTTTTCGGCAAGCTGCGCCAGCGCGGCGACGAACCCCTCACCGAAATCCACATCGTCAACGGCCTCCATCCCGAGCTGCCGTTCAGTTACTACACGGATCTGTTGAGCGGGCTCAAACTGATTCGTCCGGGCATTCACCTCAAGTGTTTCACCGCGGTCGAAATCGCGTTCTTCGCGGATCATTACCGCAAGACCGATCGCGACGTGCTGGTCGAGCTGAAGGCGGCCGGCCTTGACTCGCTGCCGGGCGGGGGAGCGGAGATTTTCGCTGCGCGCGTGCGCCAGAAGATCTGCCACGACAAGTGCGACGGCCCGCGCTACCTGTCGATTCACCGCATCGCCCACGGGCTCGGCATGCGCACCAACGTGACGATGCTGTACGGGCACATCGAGACCATCGAAGAGCGCGTCGATCACCTGCTGCAGACGCGCGCGCTGCAGGACGACACCGGCGGGCTGCAGGCGTTCATCCCGCTGGCGTTCCATCCCGACAACAACCAGATGCGAAAGCTGCCGCCGCCGTCGGCGAGCGAGACGCTGAGGGTGCACGCGGTGGCGCGGCTGGTGCTCGACAACGTCGATCACATCAAGGCCTACTGGATTTCATGCGGGGTCGAAGTGGCGCAAACCGCGTTGTGGTTCGGCGCCGACGACCTCGACGGCACGGTGCAGGAAGAGACGATCTACCACATGGCGGGCTCGTCGACGCCGACGGCGCTGTCGACCGGCGACATCGAGCAGCTGATCCGTGACGCCGGCCGCGAGCCGATCGAACGCGACACGCTCTACAACGTTGTCAGGGTGCCGGCGGCGCGCTGATCCCCGAGCCCTGATTTCTGTTACACTCTTACTTAGACCGAACTTCTCTAAGGCGATAGCCGACGGTTGAAGTTTGGTCTTTTCGCGTCCAGAGATTGCGAAAAATTTCACAAGCTCGCAAGCTGGCGCGGCCTGGGTGTGAATACACGCTATGGCGACGGGCACCTTTCTGCCGGTCCTGAACGAAGTCGAAAAGGCGTCGATCCGCGAACGCCAGCCCCTTCCCGAGGCCTATCTCAATCTGCCTGATGATGAGATGGCGCTGCGCATTGCCGCGGCCCGCGCCGCGCTCGGCGACCGCCTCGTCATTCTCGGCCACCACTACCAGCGCGACGAGGTGATCCGCTTCGCCGACTACACCGGCGACTCCTTCAAGCTTGCGCAATCGATCGCGAAGCACCCGCAAGCCGACTACATCGTCTTTTGCGGCGTGCACTTCATGGCGGAAAGCGCGGACGTGCTGGCGAAGCCGCACCAGCGCATCATCCTGCCTGACCTCGCGGCCGGCTGTTCGATGGCCGACATGGCGGCGCCCGATCAGCTCGAGACGTGCTGGGCGGAGCTGCAGCAAATGGGCCTGGCCGCACGGACCGTGCCTGTCACCTACATCAACTCCGCCGCGGCGATTAAGTCGTTTGTCGGCGAGCAGGGTGGCACGATCTGTACCTCGTCCAACGCGGCGGCG
>JANOZI010000715.1:0-1748 GCA_031429375.1 Acidobacteriota bacterium
GATTGTTGTGATCCGGCCGGGCAGCAAGATTCCGGTCGACGGCACGATTGAAACCGGCGAATCGCTGGTCGACGAATCCATGCTCACCGGCGAGTCGATGCCGGTCCAGACGGGACCGGGCGCGACGGTGATCGGGGCGACCATCAACAAGAGCGGCAGCTTTCGCTACAAGGCGACGAAGGTCGGCGCCGACTCGGCGCTGGCGCAGATCGTCAAACTGGTGCAGGAAGCACAGAACTCGAAGGCGCCGGCGCATCGTCCGCCATCAAGGCGTTGATGAATCTCACACCCGCGATGGCGACCGTATTTCGCAACGGCGCCGAGACCGAGGTGCCGACGGCGGAGGTGTTAGCGGGCGAAATCGTCGTGATCCGGCCGGGCAACAAGATTCCCGTCGACGGCACGGTCGAGACCGGGGAATCGCTGGTCGACGAGTCGATGCTGACCGGCGAGTCGATGCCGGTGCAGAAAGGGCCGGGCGCGACGGTGATCGGCGCCACCATCAACAAGAGCGGCACGTTTCGCTACAAGGCCACGAAGGTCGGGGCCGATTCTGCGCTGGCGCAGATCGTCAAGCTGGTGCAGGAGGCGCAGAACTCGAAGGCGCCGGCACAGCTGCTGGCGGACCGCGCCGCACAGTGGCTGGTGATCGCCGCCATCGTCGTCGGTCTCGTGACCTTTGCGGTGTGGTTCTGGTGGATTGGCGAGCCGCTGCTGTTCGCGGTGACGCTGACGATCACGGTCTTCGTGATCGCGTGCCCGGATGCGCTAGGACTGGCCACACCCATGGCGGTCATGGTGGGGACCGGCCTCGGCGCGACCAACGGCATTCTCTTCAAGAACGCCTCCGCGCTCGAAGATGCCACCAAGCTCAACGTGATCGTCTTCGACAAGACCGGCACACTCACCGTCGGTCAGCCGGAGGTCGTGGAGATCGTGATGGCGGACGGGGTGACCGAGGACGCGGTGCTGACGGCTGCCGCAGCCGTCGAGCAGGGGTCCGACCATCCGCTGGCCCAGGCCATCGTGCGACGGGCGGCGCACCTCACCGTCGCGGCACCCACAGGCTTCGAAAGCCTCGACGGCATGGGCGCGCGCGCCGAGACCGCCGGCGGCACGGTGTTCCTCGGCAACCGCCTGTTGATGGATACGCAGAAACTCTCGCTCGGGACGCTGGAGGCCCAGGCCACCCGTCTGCAGGGCGATGGCCGCACCGTTGTTCATGTGTCTCAGGCCGCTCGCGTGATTGGCCTGATCGCCATCGCCGATGCGATCAGGCCCACCTCCAAGGCCGCCGTGGCCAAGCTGCGCGAACGCAAGATTGACGTGGTGATGCTGACCGGCGACAACGCAGCCACGGCCAAGCGAATCGCCGCGGACCTCGGCATCGACAGCGTGCTGGCCGACGTGCTTCCGGCCCAGAAGGCCGACAAGGTCAAGGAGTTGCAGGCCACGGGGAAGAAGGTTGGGATGGTGGGCGATGGCGTCAACGACGCGCCCGCGCTCACTCAAGCGAACGTCGGATTTGCGATTGGCGCCGGCACGGACGTGGCCATGGACAGCGCCGATGTCGTGCTGATGAAGAGCGACCCGTACGACATCGTCGCGGCGATCGAGCTGTCGCGAGCGACGTTACGAAAGATGCGCCAAAACCTGTGGTGGGCGGTGGGCTACAACGTGATCGCGTTCCCCATTGCCGCGGGGGTGTTCTACCCATTCGTTCTGAGTCCGGAGGTCGCCGCGCTGTC
>JANOZI010000716.1:0-3416 GCA_031429375.1 Acidobacteriota bacterium
CGAGATCGCGATGATCGCGAAGTGGGTCGACGGCGGCGCGCCGCGTGGCAACACCGCGGACATGCCGCGCGCGCTCGACTTCGACAACAGCGACAAATGGACGATCGGCGTGCCCGATCTCGTGGTGCGATCGCCGGACGTCACGGTACCTGCCGTGGGTCCCGACAAGTGGGGTTCGCTCGGCCTCGTGCCGACCGGTCTCGCCGAAGACCGCTACGTGTCAGCCGTCGAAGTGCGCGAAGTCAATGACATCCCGACCGATGGCCCCACCAAGACGGTGGGCGGCCGTTACGCGTTCCATCACATGACGTATTCGAGCGTGGCGCAGGGCGAAGGCGTCGCGGCGGCGGATGCCGAAGCCGAAGGCACCAGCTGGCCGATCCACGAAGTCGGGCGCAATGCGGATATTTTTCCGCAGGAGGCGGGCCGGCTGCTGCAAAAGAACTCGGCGCTGGCGCTGACGGCGTATCACCTGCACTCGAACGGACGCGAGACGAAGGCGCACCTCGAGTTTGCGTTCAAGTTTTTCCCGGTCGGCTACAAGCCGCAATACAAGCGCTCGAGCTTGCGCCTCGGTAACGGCATCGACATCGACGTGAAACCGGATCGCTCCAGCCAGGAACTGCACTCGTACGCCACGCTGACCGAGCACACCAAGATCGTCGCGTTCGAGCCGCACTTGCACGCGCCTGGCGTGCGGATGTGCCTCGAGGCGATCTGGGGCCACAACATCCTCACGCTCAATTGCGTTGGCTACGATCACAATTGGGTCAAGCAGTACGTGTACGAAGACGACGCCGCTCCGGTCCTGCCCAAGGGCACGATCGTGCACTTGATCGGCTTCCTCGATACGACCTCGGCGAACAAGAACCCGGCCGATCCGCGCAATTGGGCCGGTGGCGGGCGCCGCTCGATCGCCAACATGTTCATCGACCTCGGCTACTCGGTGTCGCTCACCGAAGAGCAGTTCCAGGCGGAGATGGCCAAGCGGCGCGCCAAGATGAAGACGCGCAACGACTACGACATCGGCTGCCCGCTCTGCTGGGCGCCGCCGACAGCAACCGCGCCTCCAACGGCCACGAGAGCCCCCGGCCAGCGGTGATGCGGCGACTGCTCTTCGCGCTCGCGACGATTGGCCTGGCGCTGCCGATCGCCGCCGGACGGGACGTGCTTGGGGCGCAGACGCGTTTCATGTACTCGAGCGGGCAAAGCGTCTCGCCGTCCTACGAGGGGTGGTGGCCGAACCCTGACGGCTCGTTCACGATGTTCTTCGGCTACATGAACTCGAACTGGGAGCAGCAATTCGATGTTCCGATCGGCACGTCGAACATGATCGAGCCCGGCGGCCCTGATCAGGGGCAGCCGACCCACTTCTATCCGCGGCGTAATCCGTTCCTCTTCACGGTCCGCGTGCCCGCGGATTTCGGTACCCGGGAATTGATGTGGACGCTCGTCACCAATGGCCGGCCGGAACGGGCGTACGCGTCGCTCAAGACCGACTATCAAATCGATCCGCAGGTAATCTCGACCGAGATCGGCGGCGATTTCGGCAGCCTGCGCGACGAGCTGCGCAGCAACATCGCTCCCGAACTGAAGGTCGAAGGCGGCGCGACGCGCAGCGTGAAAGTGGGCGAGCCGCTGACGCTCACCGTGATTGCGAAAGATCCTGACAACATCCCGGCGCGGCGTGCGCCGGCGAAGCCGGCTGGTGAGGGTGCGCCGACGATCTCCGCCGCCGCACTCTATCGGCCGCCATCGTCGATCGTGGCCTCGAGCGGACCCGGCCTGCGCTTCTCGTGGATTGTGTATCGCGGCAAGGCCGACGCGGTGAGCTTCAGCCCGGATCAGATGAAGACGTGGACCGACACGCGCGCGTATGCCAACTCGCCGTGGTCGCCGCCGTGGACGATTCCGGCGCCGCCGCCCGACAACAAGTGGATCGCGCAAACGACGTTCAAGGAGCCCGGCACCTACGTGCTCCGCGCGGTCGCGAGCGACGGGTCGCTCTTCGCCTACGACAACGTCACCGTCACCGTGACGCGCTGAGGAACTCCAGCAACAGGCGCGCAGTAGTGGCCGGTTGTTCCTGCTGCACCCAGTGTCCCGCGCCCTCGACCAGGTGCACGCCGGTCATGCGTGTGCAGGCGACCTTCTGCATGCGCTCGAGCGCACCTGGCGTCTGATAGACACCCCAGTCGCTCTTGCCGCCGATGAACAGCGACGGCTGATCGATCGTCCGGCCCGAGAACGTCGCGAGGTCCGAGTTGAAGCCGCCGCCTTGCCCGACCCGATACGACTGCAGGCCGCCTTGAAACCCGGTGCGGCCATACTCGGCGGCATACACGCGCAACGCCTCGTCCGGCAGCCACGTGTTGCCGCGAATCTCCGCCGCCGAAGGCATCTCGGAAGCAACGCTCTCGGCCATGCCCTTGTCGAGATCCATGACGTAGTAGCGCGGCAGCCTGGCCCATTCCTCGGCGGTGCGCGCCTTGAGCGGGACAGGTGCGTTCGCTTTCCAGTCGGCACTCTTCATGTGGTAGTAAGCGCGCAGAAATGCATGCACGCCCTGCGGCGCGCGCCACATGTTGTTGTTGGCCTCGCGGGTCGAGTAGTAGCGCTGGTAATGCTTCCGCGGCGGATTCAAACGCGCGAGATCCTCGTAGATCGTGTCTGCGGCGGCGGCCGGCCTCACCACCGGTTTGTCCGCGGTCCCAAACGGCAGCGCGGGCGGACCGCCGAACGGCGCGCTCATCATCACCACCGAGCGAAAGATGTCGGGCCGGACCACGCCGCACCAGCCCGCAATGCCGGATCCGACATCGTGGCCAACGACGCCCGCGAGTGATCGGTAACCCAGCGCGGATACCAACGCCACCATGTCGGTGACGCGGTTGAACGTCCGAAACGGCGACAGGTCGTCGTCGAACGTCACGTCCGTCCCGCCGCTGCGTCCGTAGCCGCGGAGGTCCGGCGCAATCACGTGATACCCGGCGGCCGCAAGCTGCGGCATCACGTTGCGCCAGCTGTATGCGAGCTCGGGGAACCCGTGGATCAATAAAACGGCAGGTCGGTTTGGTGTTTCGAACCCCGCATCGAGCACGTGCACCCGGATGCCGTTGATGTTGTCGAGCACCCGGGAGCGGATGCCGGCTGGAAGCATGTCTGACCCGTACGGCCCAATCGCCGGCTGATTCCCCGCCTGAGCTTGCGCGCGTGTCATGCGGGTGGAGGCCACTGCGGCCGCAGATGCCGCTACAGTTGTCGCCACAGACTGTAAGAACCGGCGACGATCGAACATCCCATGCCATCCCATGCGGGACAGTGTAAGGGAATATAATCGCGCCCGTGAAAACACCATTGATTGTCACGCTGGCGGGGGTTCTCGTCGGACTGGCGCCGGCCCACGCTTCGGCGCA
>JANOZI010000717.1:0-7244 GCA_031429375.1 Acidobacteriota bacterium
GTTCTTATCCTGGGCAGGCGGCTGCGGGGGGGGCCCTGCTGAGGAGCATCCATCTTTACCAACCGCAGCGAGCGAGACGCAAGAACCTCCTTGCCCGAAACGATCTTGAGCGTGTATCGCCCGGCCTCCGGGAACTGCGTCTGATTCAAGTTCAGGTTGATGTTTGCTCCGCCGTCCGGCCCTGCCACAACCTCCATCGGAACCGTGGCGAGAACATTGCCATTTGGGCGACCAAGTTCGAACGTCACCCTGATGGCCTCTCCTGGCTGTCCTAGGATTCTCATGGCCACGGACATCGTTGGATGTGTGGCTGGAAATGCCGGAGCGTGGATGATGTCAAACATGCCGATAATGCAATGTTTCCCGACCTGATCCATGAACGACAGGTCACACAGGTGCAAGTAATCAACTTGAGCCACGCCACACTCCTTGCGGGGGCAAAGACGCACCGACCTTAACATGGCTTGGTCGTCGCGCGCGCGTTGCCAGTCACCTCACGAGCCTGGCTACGCCGCGCCGTTCACCGTCTGGATTTCGATCTAACGTATGCGGTAATGCGGCTCGGGGTCATGCTCGCGTGGGTGCTGGCCTGCGTCTTTGTGGAGCAGCACTTTCCTGTTCATCAAGGTTGGCCTGCGCGACATTCCGCCGTTCACGTTTGCGTGGGTCCGGCTCGCCATCGCCGTCGTCGTCCTCGGCACCGCCGCCTCTCTGACGGTGAGCTGGCGTTCCATTGGCCGCCGTGCGGTCGTCGACATCGCCGCCACCGGCGTTCTGCTCCTTGGAGTGAATTACGCCCTGGTTACTCGCGCGCGCATGGCCACAAAGATTCACAGGTAGCCGAGCCACCAGTCCGTGCGGCGGGCCTTGAACGCAGCGTACCAGCGGCACAGCGGATACAGCAACAGCACCACTGCGATCCACGCGGCATACGTCACCCACAGCGGATAGCCGAAGTCCGGCGGGAACAACGCGCGCGATCCGCCCATGGACGGGAGCGGACTGAACAGGAACGACCGCGACGCGGCGCCGTATCGAACCGCCGCCGCGATCGCAGCGAGGGTATGCGCCACCCAGAAATGGAGCACGTAATAGAACATCGGCACGCGGCCGATCACCACGAGCGGATGGTCGGGCCGCAGCCGCCGCGCGTCCAGCCACGCCATCACTAACAGCGCCGGCCCCATTGTCATCAGCACGAACATCAGCGATGGCGGATATTTCGTGGTCCGCAGGAATGACACCACCGTCATTGCGAAGGAGCCTTGCGGCGACCACGGCGCGGGATCTCCGTAGCCGTTGTGGCTGCGATAGATGATGAATGCGGCGATCAGGATGAGACCCGAGACGATCGTCGTCCGCCGCCGCGATCCCCCTGCTTTCAGCAGGACTGGACCGAAGCAGTAACCCGCCGCCATCACGGCGATCCACGGCAGCACCGGGTAACCAACGACAACCGGGTGACCCGCCACCATGAATGCGCCCGGTTGATGCAGCAGATTCCACACCGGGGCGAACGCGCCGAACTGCGCGGCCCTGACGCCGTCATCCATGTTGTGGAACAGGAGCACCAGCGCGCTCGCGGCCGCGATCAACGGTAACGGCATGTGGATCAACGCCGCGAGCACGATCATCGAGACGCCGAGGGCCCACAACACCAGCAGGAGGAACGGGTAGGTCGTGTCGAAACTGAAGTTCATCGCCAGCCGCATGATCGTCAGCTCGATGATCACCAGCCAGAGCCCGCGCGAGGCCAGGTAGCGCGACAGCCGCGGCGTCGACCAGCCGTCGCGCTGCAGTTGGAGACAGGCACCGGCGCCGGCGAGGAACATGAAGACGGGCGCGCAGAAGTGCGTGATCCACCGAGTGAAGAACAGGATCGGCGTGGTCTGCGCCAGGTCTTCCGGCGAGAAGGCCATCGCGCCCACGTGGAAGAAGTCGCGGACGTGATCGAGCGTCATGACGACGATCACCAGCCCGCGCAGCGCGTCGACGGCGGGCAGGCGGTGAGCGGGCGGCGGGGTCACCGCACAGACTTTAAACGAAGGCGGGTCTAAAGACCCGCCTCTACTCGCCGGCGAACAGCGTCGGCGGCGGAGAAGCCAGGGCTCGTCATCAGCGTACGGGCGCCGCGGGCGCCGCCAAACACGCCGGCGAGGCGAATCAGCCAAGCGCGGGCGAATCTCACGACGGCTCCTCGCGCGTGAGGAAACGGGTCATGATCGCCGAGGTGTCTTCCCATTGCCGGGTGTCGCGTTCGATTTGCCGGCGGCCGGCCCTCGGCCCTCCTATTGGATTGCAATAGGAATGGACGGGAGCGGCCCTTCGACTCGCCGGCCTCCGGCTTCGCCAGACGCCGGCTCCCTCAGGACGGGCGGCCGGAAGGTTGCGGCGCCCGTTAACTCGCCTCCTCCTCCGGGGGTTGACCGTAGGGACGAACGGCGGGTACTGTTCAGATTGTTCGGCGCCGTACCTTGCTGGGTGGGCCTTTTTTGCGGAGCCGCTTGAAACACGGAATGAGCCGGGTCACTTGCATCCAGAGTCTGCCGACCCTCAAGCAGGGGAAAGTGTGCCTGCGGGAGGTCGATCTTCGCGACTCGGTCGCGCTGGTCAAGCTGTTCGCCCGCCCCGAAGTGTCTGCGTACTTATCGCCGCCGCCCGCGAGCGTCGAGGAGTTCAACGACTGGATTGCCCTCAGCCAGGCGCGGCGAAGCGAACGGAAGGCCGCCTGCTACACCTTGCGCCACGGCAACAGCGAAGCGCTCGGCCTGTTCATGGCAATACGGCTCGAACCAGACGGGCACGCCGAGATTGGATTTGCGATCGCGCCGGAACTCTGGGGCACCGGCGCCTTCGTCACCGCCGCCAACATCTACCTGGAATTTCTCTTCGAGTGGTGGAACGTCACGACGCTGATGGGGCGCACGCTGCAACGCAACGCGCGCGGCGTCGGCGCCATGCGCAAGCTGGGCGCGACCGTCGTCGAACAGGCCGATCGCAACGGCGAGCCCGAATTAATCTGGACGATTGCTAAGGATGAGTACGAGGCACGACGTGGCAGAGCTGCCACGCCGTGCCCCGGTCAGGATTGACTTAGCCTGCTAAACGGCGTCGTTCTTCTGCTGCCGATCCTTGCCAGCCGCGTTCTCACGCTGGCCCTTCCGTTCCATTTCCTTGTCGTCGATCGCGTCGCCGACGGCTTCCTTGATCGCGCCCTTGACGCGCTGGCCCGTGGCTGAGGTTTCTTCGGCTACGGAGTTGGGGTCGTGCCGCGGGGCGGCCGAGTCGTCCGGACGATCGTAATCATGAGCCATGGTCTATTGCTCCTTGGAACTGCGGGACCTCTTCTGTGAGGCACTGCCGCGTTCTTGCCAATGAGTAATGCAACCGTTCTGCCAATATCGGAAAGCCCTGCGTTAGTGACGCACGGCGCACGCACCTCTCCAACCGCCAAGGACGACTTGGCTTGCAAAAAGCGAGGCCAGAAGGTGTAACCTTATCTATGGCCGCTGCCATGCTTGAGCGATGAGCGACACAACCCTGTCGGGCATCGTCCCCGCATCGTCACGACAAGCCGCTCCATCGCTGCAAGGCTTCGCCGCCGCCGCGATCGAGGCGGATGGTGTCTACCTGGCGTCGCTTGCCGCCATCGATCAACTCGAAGTGCGGACCCGCAACTCTCTCTATAAATTGACGATGCTCGGCGACGGCCGCGTGCTCGTGCTCGGCGGCGCGTTCTTCCCGGTGTGGACCGAAGCGCACCTCGCCGGGAGCACGCTCGGCGGCAGTTTCCTCAAGGTCGGCTGGATCGGCTGCGGCTTCTGCATGGAGTTCCTCCACGCGGGCCAGCGCATCGTGACGACGCGCGCGCGGGACGTGCGCAAGGTCGAACCCGCGTCCGCTACCGTCAGTTAACAGTTTTCAGTTAACAGTTTCAGTTTTCAGTTCCAAGTTAGTTTCGGGCGCAGCGGAAGCCCACCGTGGGCTGGCGCGTCTCGGGCAGCGTGAAGTTGCGGAAGTAGACCGTGCCATAGCGCGATTCGATATCGCCCCAGCCGCCGCCGCGAATCACCTTGTAGAGCGCGCGCTCCGGGCCCGTGGGATTTTCGGTCGGACTCACGCTGTAGTAATAGAGGTCGTACCAGTCCGCGACCCACTCCCACACATTGCCCGACATGTCGTAGAGACCGAACTGGTTGGGCGCAAGCGAGCCGACCGGTAGCGGACCGGTGGCAGAACCGCTGTGTGCGCGCTTGATGGGACGGCCGCCTTCGCCCTCGGGCGTGCCGGCGTACTCGTTGCCCCACGAATAGTCGAGACCGTCGGTGCCGCCGCGCGACGCCTTCTCCCATTCCGCTTCGGTCGGCAGGCGCTTGCCCTGGGCCGCGCAGTACTTCGCCGCCTCGTGCCAGCTGACGTTGTAAACGGGCAGCCGCTCCTTGCCGGCCGGCGGCACGCGTCCGCCCCAATGCCACGGCGGCTCCGCGCCTCTGGCTGCAACGAGCGCGGCGTACGCGGCGTTGGTCACTTCGTGGGTGTCGATGAAGAACGCGGGCAGGGTGACCTGGTGGACGGGGCGATCGTCACTGCGATCGCGCACCTGCCAGCCGATCTCGTCCATCAGCCACAGTTTGGTGCGGCCCATCCAGAATTCGCCCTCGGGGATACGGGTCATCTCGGTCGCATCAGGCTTCGGGCTTGACGCTTGCTCAATTGCTGCCGCAGGGAACACGAGCAGACCGACTGCGAGTAGCAGCACTGTGACGGCACGCGCGATCCGCATCGGGTTCACTCGAACAGCGGCGCGATCTCGTCGTCGACCATCATCGACGCGCCGCCGAGGTTGACGCGATCGACGTAGACGTACTCGCGGCCGGAGGGCGTGTTCTTCACCGACTTGCGCCAGTCGATGCCGAGCGCCGAATAGATCGTCGCGACCGTGTTGTCCATGAAGGGTTGCCGCTTGTAGTTCCAGCCCGGGTCGAGACACGTGCTGCCGTCCTTGTCGGTCTTGCCGATGATGCGGCCGCCGATCACGCCGCCGCCCGCGTAGAGCCCGGTGTAGGCGCCCTTGTAGTGATCGCGGCCGGCGACCGGATTCATCCCCGGCGTGCGGCCGAACTCGCTCTGCGCCACGATCAGCGTTTCGTCGAGCATCGACTTGCCGGCCTCGTGTCCCGGCAGCGCCGCCAGGTCGTCCATCAGGCTGACGAGCGCTTTATCGAGACGGACGCCGGTGCGGTAATGGTTCCACTCGGCGCCACGGTCGAAGATGCCGGCGTGATGGTCCCAGCGATCGCCGTCGTAGACATACACGAACCGCGTGCCCGCGTCGGTCTTGAGCAGGTTGCGCGCGAGAATGCAGCCGAGGCCGAATTCGTCGGTCCCGTATCGCTGCTTCTCTTCGTCGGTGGCCTTGAACACGCCGGGCCAGCGCGAATCGGTCAGCAGCCGATGCGCTTCGTCGTAAAAGGTCTGGTAATCGGACGAGCGCTGCCCGAGCGCCTTGCGCTGGCCTTCGTTGACCCTGGCCAGCGCCGCCAGCAGCTTCCAGCGCTCCTCGAGTACCTGGTTGACGCCCTCGACGTTGCCGCCGAACGCCTCGAACACGGTTGACGGATCGAGATCCAAGCCGGTCGCCCAGGTCGGCAGGAACCCGGCGCCAATCGAGCCGGCACGCGCCTTCGTCAGGCTGGTACTGATGTAGGTCGGAAAACTGTCGCTCGGCCGGCGCTTCGACGCCAGCTCGTAGGCGATCACCGATCCGAACGCCGGAATCTCGCGCGCCACCGCGGGGTTCAGCGAGCGGCCGGTCTGCGTATGGTACTGCCCGTTGAAGTGGATCAACTCGGGCGCTTGCAGCGAGCGCACCAGCGCCACGCGATGCATCTGCGTGGATAGCTGCGGAAACAGCGTGCGCGAGATGTAGAGATCCTTCGAGACCTCGGTGACGTCGAGATCCTTCGGCGTCCAGTGTGTCTCCTTGAAGTCCCAGCAATCCATCTGGCTGATCGCGCCGCCGAGCTCGTTGAAGATGCAGTTGCGCGCGGTGCCGCGCGGGTTGGACACGCCGTTGGCGCTGATGTCGAGCGGCCACACCAGGTTGTCGACACAGGTGCCGGCAAGAGCCACGCCGCCCCACTTCAGCACGTCGCGCCGCGACGGAACGAGGTCGTTGATCTTCATTGGATAACCAGGAACTCAGGACTGTTGATGAGCGCCCACAGCAGGTTCTCGGCGCCGGCGCTGCGGTTGGTCGCGATCGCCGCGCGCGCAACCTGCGCCTCGCCCTCGCTCGGCCGCCGCGCCAGCGTGCTCAGGTAGATTTCGTCGACCAGCTGCGCGTCGGTGCGGGGCGACGCCAGCAGCTCGGCGACCTGGCCCTTGGCGTCGATCCGCACGCGATCGTTGACGACGGTCGACCGCATCAGCAACAGCGCCTGCAGCGTCGACGGCCGGTTGCCGGCCTGCGCCGGCGTGCGGCGGTTGCTCTGGAAGAAACTCTGCATCAACGCATCAACCGGCTGGCCCTCGCCGCCGCGGCCGATGTCGGTCGGCGCCGTGAGGTGCTTGACGAGGCCGACGGTTTCACCGCCCTGGTTGAACCGCATCGGCACCTTCGTGACGGTGGCGAGCGCATCGATGACCTCGGGACCGGTCATCACGCGCGCGAAGTGGCGCGGGTAATAACTGAGGTAGCGGTCGTTCCACTCGCCGGGAAAGCGCGCGGACAACTGGTACGCGTTCGATTTCATGATCGTCCTGATGGTGTGCTGCAGGCGGAAGCCGCTGGCGCGGAAATCAGCGGCAAGCGCTTCGAGCAGCTCGGGGTTGCTCGGTTGCGGATCGGGGCCGGTCAACCGCGACAAGTCGAACGAATCGAACGGCTCGACGAAGCCGACCGTCATGAGCCGGCTCCACAACAGGTTGACCGTCGCGCGGGCAAACTGCGGATGCGTTGTGATCATCCGCGCCAGCTCGGCACGCGGGTCGTAGCCGGGCCGCGGGTTCTCGCCGGTCAGCATGAACGCCGGTTCATGCACGCCCCTGGCCCGCGGAAACTGGCTTTCCGCCAGCGTCAGGAACGGCGCGTCGTCGCCGGCATCGTAGCCCTTGGCGAGGTCGTCGACCTGCAGATCGCGATCGACGTTCTTCGACTTGTCGTTCCAGTTGCCGATCAGCCGCGTCTTGCCGAAGAACGCGGACATCTGGAAGAACTCCTTGCGGGTGCGCTCGGTCAGGTA
>JANOZI010000718.1:0-4310 GCA_031429375.1 Acidobacteriota bacterium
GCGGCGCTCGCACCACCGGAGCAAACCGCGTCGGTGATCGCGAACCAGGCCAAGGCGCGGGCAGCCGCGGTGTCGATCAAGTTTTTCGTGCTCGGCGGCGTCTACGATTCGATGGTCAACGGCGCGCGCGGGCTGCGCACCACGCTGGACGATGTCAACGCGCCGGTGACGTATCTCGAAGTCCCCGAAGGTCACAATACCAACACGTTCCGCGCACACCTGGATGATGCGTTGAAAGCGTTGCTGGTCACTCCATAGCCTCAGAGAAATGCAGCCACCGAGACGCAGAGTCACAGAGAAATTATTCTAAATACAAACTCCAGAAACACCGTGCTCTGGATTTGCATTCTAAAAAAGATTTCTCTGTGACTCTGCGTCTCTGTGGCGTTTTACTCAGTGGCCCAGGGCTTTCTTCCCAATGTCGCGGCGATATTGCATGCCGTCGAAGTGAATCTTGCTTGCGGCCTCGTAGGCGCGCGCGATCGCGATGTCGAAAGACGGCGCGGCGGCAACGACGGTGAGGACCCGCCCACCGGCCGTGACCAGCTCCTGCCCGCGCGCTTTCACGCCGGCGTAAAACACGATTGCATCGGGGCAGTCCCGCGCCACATCGTCCAGCCCGGTGATGACGTCGCCAGAGCGGACGTCGCCGGGATAGCCGTGGGCTGCGAGGACGACGCCGACGGAGACTCGGGGGCGTGAGGGCGCGAGGGCTCCTAAGCTTGAAAGGCGGCCCTCAGCAGCGGCGAGCAACAGGGGCGCGAGCGGCTGATCGATCAGCGGCAACACCACTTGCGCCTCGGGATCGCCGAAGCGGACGTTGAACTCGATCACCTTCGGACCATCCGGCGTGAGCATCAGGCCGCAATAGAGGAATCCGCGAAACGGCGTGCCCTCCGCCGACATCCCGCGCAGCACCGGACGCACGATGTCGCGCTCGACCAGGTCCTGCAGCGCCCCATCCATCAGCGGGCTCGGCGAAAACGCGCCCATGCCGCCGGTGTTCGGCCCCAGATCGTTGTCGAAGATCCGCTTGTGATCCTGCGCCGACAGCAACGGCACGTAATCGTCGCCGTCAGCGATCACGAAGAACGACACCTCGGGCCCCTGCAGCTGCTCCTCGAGCACGACGCGCGCGCCGGCGTCGCCGAAGCTGCGATCGATCATGGCAGACCGCACGGCGTATTCGGCGGTGGCGCGATCGGGCGCGACGACGACGCCCTTGCCGCCGGCCAGGCCGTCGGCTTTCACGACCAATGCATCGCCGAACTCGCCTGACCGGATCGCGGCGATCGCATCATCCGCAGTCGCGCACACGCGGTAACGCGCGGTCGGCACCGCGTGGCGGTGCATGAAATCCTTCGCGAACGCCTTGCTGGTTTCGAGCTGCGCCGCAGCCCTGGTCGGGCCAAACACCCGCCGCCCTTCAGCGCCGAGGCGATCGGCAAGGCCGCGGCCCAACGGTGCTTCCGGGCCGACGACCGTGAGATCGATTCGGTGGTCGGCAACGAACCTCACGACCGCATCGGTGTCTAAGGGGTCGAGAGGTGCGACAATGCCGGGCACTCCTGGGTTGCCTGGAGCGCAGACTAAGTAGTCAACCGACGGTTCTTGTTGGAACTTCCACGCCAGAGCGTGCTCGCGCGCGCCGGAGCCGAGAACGAGGATGCGCATGCCGGTGTTAGGGTAATCGACTAAGGGGGCGGGGTTGTCGCTTTAAATACCAGAAAACAAAAGGTTTAACTCTGCCTCCGGGCCCACGCTGTGTTGTGATAGCCTAGCATACTTGTCCAGTTGGCCATTGGCCGGCATGGGCACTATTCAGGTCGAAAGGGGGTGACTACAGATGGCCGAGGTGAAATTGCAAGAGGGTGAGTCGATCGAGAGCGCGTTGCGACGTTTCAAGCGCAAGGTGCAGCAGGAAGACATCATCAAGGACATCAAGAAGCACTCCTTCTACTTGAAGCCGGGCGACAAGCGACGCGCAAAGCAGGCGCTGGCCCGGAAACGCAACCGCAAGAAGATGCGTCGCGAGACGGAGTAGTGGTAACATTCGGCACCTTTGGGGGCCTGTAAACTCCTAGTTTGTAAGGGTTTTCTCGACGTAGAGGACAGACGCGAATGGAAATCGTCGAACGGACAGTGAACGATGTGACCGTGCTCGACCTCAAGGGCAAGATGACCCTGGGCGAAGGCGACGAGTTGCTGAAGGACAAAATCAACAGCCTGCTCGCCGCGGGCAAGAAAAAGCTGTTGCTCAATCTCGAAGGGGTGCCGTACATCGACAGCGCGGGCCTGGGCGAAGTGGTCCGGACCTACACGACAGTGAGCCGCCAGGGCGGCAGCCTCAAGCTGCTCAACCTGACCAAGCGCATCGAAGATCTGCTGTCGATCACGAAGCTGCTGACGGTGTTCGATACCTTCGATTCGGAGGCGGAAGCCGTCAAGAGCTACAAGTAATTGTGGAAACTCGGTCCGCAGTCGCTAACCTGCTCGTTTCGTTGCGACCGGATCAGTGGACGAAGAATCTCATTGTTTTTGCGGCGCTGATTTTTGCCGTTAAATTGCTCGACCCGGCCGCCTTGGCGCTTGCTTCGGCGGCCTTTTTGATTTTTTGCGCGCTCTCCGGGTCGGTCTATCTGATTAACGACGTCTCGGATCGCGAAGCCGACCGGCAGCACCCGCTCAAGCGGATGCGCCCGATCGCTTCCGGTGCGCTCTCGGCCGGCACCGCCCTCGCGTGGGCGATCGGCCTGGGCGTGGTGGCGTTGGCCGCAGCCGTGATGCTGCAGCCGCTGTTTGGAATGGCCGCCGCGGCGTACCTGGCACTGTTTGTCGCGTACACGCACTGGCTGAAGCACCTCGTGATCCTCGACGTGATGGCGATCGCGATTGGCTTCGTGCTGCGGGCCGTGGCGGGTGGGTTGGTAATAGGCGTGCCGATCAGCGACTGGTTGCTGGTGTGCACCGTCCTGCTGGCGTTGTTCCTGGGCCTCGCGAAGCGGCGGCATGAAATCACGATGCTGGCCGACGGGGCGACGGGCCATCGCCGAATCTTGGAGGAGTACGATCCGTACTTGCTCGATCAGATGATCGCGATCGTAGCGGCGGCAACACTCGTCGTCTACATCATCTACTGCGCGAGCCCCGAAACGGCCGAGCGGTTCAACACCCGTCTGCTGGTGTTGACCACGCCGTTCCCGATCTACGGCATTTTCCGGTACCTGTACCTCGTGCATCGCAAGCACGGCGGCGGCAGCCCATCGGACTTGCTGTTGCGGGACCGCCCACTGTTAAGTTGTGTGGCGCTCTGGGGCCTCGCGGTAGTCCTGATCATCTATCGGCCGTACGTGTCGTAAAGAGGATTTGGCACGAGCTAAGGTCGCACTCATCACCACGTCGCCCGCGACGGTCCTGAAGGACACGCACGCGGTCATGAACCTCGCCGGCTATCAGGACGTCGTCGCCAAGGACGCCGATACCGCGCTCAAGGTCAACATCTCGTGGCATTTTTTCTTTCCCGGCTGCTCGACCACGCCGTGGCAGCTCGACGGCGTGATTGGCGCCATGAAGCAGGACGGCTACGACCCCGGCCTGATCCACGCCTGCCACAACCGCACCGTGGTGATCGATGCGCACCTTGGCGAAGCGGAGAACAAGCAGCTCCCGGTCGTGCAGAAGCACGGCATCCGCAACGTCCACCTCTATGAAGGCGCCGAACCGTGGATCAACGTCCGCGACGCGGTCGGCGACCTCGCCGACAAGTTCCTCTGCCTGAACGAGGTCTACCCCGACGGCTTCATGATCCCGAAGCGCTTCATCGGGGAGAACATCATTCACCTGCCGACGGTGAAGACGCACGTCTTCACCACCACGACGGGCGCGATGAAGAACGCGTTCGGCGGGCTGCTGAACGAGAAGCGCCACTGGACGCACCCGGTGATCCACGAAACGCTCGTCGACCTGCTGATGATCCAGAAGAAGATCCACCGCGGCGTGTTTGCCGTGATGGACGGCACCTTCGCGGGCGACGGCCCCGGCCCGCGCTGCATGATTCCGTATGTGAAGAACGTAATGCTGGCCAGCGCCGACCAGGTCGCCATCGACGCGGTGGCGGCGAAGCTGATGGGCTTCGATCCGCTGTCGATCAAGTACATCCGCCTGGCGCACGACCTCGGCCTCGGCTGCGGCGACCCGCGCGAGATCGAAATCGTCGGCGACCTCGAGGCCGCCAGGCAAGATTGGAAGTTCGTCGGTCCGTTCAAGGAGATGACGTTCGCCTCGCGCATGCAGCACCAGATCTACTGGGG
>JANOZI010000719.1:0-4154 GCA_031429375.1 Acidobacteriota bacterium
GGCTGGACGTCGGCACCATGCGCCCGCCGCTTTCCTTCACCGCCGCGGCCAGTGCGCCTTGTTCGCGGTTGAAGACGGCCACGGTGAAACCGTGATCGTTGATGTTGAGCGCCAGGTTGCGGCCCATCACCGCCATGCCGATCACGCCGATTTGTGCTTTCGCGTCGCCTGCCACGTTAGTTCCCCTGCCAGATATCGGTGTCGAGAATGGCGAGCGGGTCGGCCTCGCGCGGCCCCCACGTGCCCGCCGCATACGGCCGAAGCCGCGGTGGATGGTGGATCAGCGGCATGAACAGCCGCCACGATTCTTCGACCTCGGAGGCGTGTACGAACAGGGTTTGATCGCCCTCCATCACGTCCTGGATCAGCGTCTGATACGCCTCGGGCACGACGTCGAAGCGTTCCTTGTAACTGAATCGCAGCGGGATGCGGCGCAGCTCGAACGGATCGCCCGGCACCTTGATGTCGAAGTAGAGCGCGAACCCTTCGTCGGGTTGCAGCGTGATCAGCAGGATGTCGGCGGTGTCCTGCGTGCAGCCAAGGCGGCGGAAAAAACTGACCGGCGCTTCGCGGAAGCGGACCGCAATCTGCGTCATGCGCTTGGGCATGCACTTGCCGGTGCGCAGGAAGAACGGCACGCCTTGCCAGCGCCAGGAATCGACGAACACTTCCAGCGCCACGAATGTTTCGGTCTGCGACGCCTTCGGGATGCCGTCTTCTTCGAGGTAGCCGCGCACGCGGCGGCCGGCAACCGTGCCGGCCGCGTACTGGCCGCGCACGACGCGCTCGGAGCGAATCGGCACAATCGATCGGAGCGCCTTGATTTTTTCGTAGCGGATCGCGTCGGCGTCGAACGAGCCCGGCACTTCCATCGCCACGAGCGAGAGCAGTTGCGCCAGGTGGTTCTGCACCATGTCGCGCAGGGCGCCGGCGGTGTCGTAGTAGCCGGCCCTGGTGCCGACGCCGAGCGTTTCGGCGACGGTGATCTGGACACTCTCGATCCGCTCGCGGTTCCACGCCGACTCGATCAGCCCGTTGCCGAGCCGCAGGACCAGCAGGTTCTGAACGGTTTCCTTGCCGAGGTAGTGATCGATGCGATAGACCTGCTTCTCGGTGAAGTATTGATGGATCAGCTCGTTGAGGTCCTGCGCCGTACTCAGATCCCTGCCGAATGGTTTTTCGATCACCAGCCGCGACCAGCCGTCGCGGCGATTGAGGCCGGCCTCGCCGAGGCCGGACACCGTGCCGGGAAACGCCGCGGGCGGCATCGACATGTAAAACGCCACGTTGGACGGCACGCCGTGGCCGCGGCTGAGGTCGTCGAGCGTCTGGCCGAGCCGGCGATAATCGGCAGCCAGCCCGTCGCCCATGGGCAGATAGTGGAGCCGTTGGTCGATCAGGGCGGCGATCTGTTCCGGCGGCAGTCCGTCCGCCACCAACGCTTCACGGGCCCACGTTCGAAATGCCTCCGGAGTCTTGATGGACCGCCCAAGACCGAGCACTTGCGTGAGCGGGTGCAGTGCGCCGCTGGCGGCCAGCTTGCAGAGCGCGGGGAGCAGTTTGCGCGCCGACAGGTCGCCCGTGGCGCCGAAGATGACGAATATCGAAGGCTCGAGGGTCATGGGTTCTTTTGGGTGCGGGCGCGTCCGCGCGAATCTTACCGCAGCGCTTAGCGCAGTGATCGCTGTGCTACGATGGCGAGCGTTTTTTCATAGACGTGGTCGGAGGAATACCAGGAGTGTTGAGAGCCGCGGCCGCAATCCTCATTCTCAGCCTGTCAGCATTCCATGGCGGGCGTGTCGAGTCGCAAGGCACGGCGCCCGACCCCACTTTGAGCGCCGACGACGTCCTGGCGGCGCTGCGCGCGTCGGCAGGGGCGATCAATTCGAACACGTTGTCGGTCGCGGTCGTCGATCGCGGCGGGCGAATTCTCGGCGTGCTGGCCCGCCCGGGCGCGTCGCAAACCGGTCCTGATGTTGCCGTGACCACGGCGCGGGCGGCCGCGATGTTCAGCAACGCGGAGGCGCCGCTGTCGACGCGGACCGTTCGTTTCATCAGCGGCATCCACTTGCCGCCCGGCGTGCCCAACACCCCGAGCGCGGCGTTGTACGGCATTGAGAACAGCAATCGCGGGTGCCAGTTGAACGAGGCGGATGCCACGCTGCTCGATCCGACCCGATCGATCGCGGGGTCGGGGCTTGCCGGTGCGGCGCTCGCGTGCCGGCCATCGAATACGTCGGGATGCGCGATCGGCAGTCCGATCACGATCAATCGAACCCCGAACGTGTTCGCCGGGTTTTCAACCGGCAAAGCCGACGTGCTCGACATCGGCGAACCGCTCAACGTGCCCGTCAACCCCGGCGGGTTCGCCGTTTACCGCAACGGCCGGGTGGTCGGCGGCGTCGGTGTGTCCGGACTGGATCCCGATCAAGCCGAGTACGTGGCATTTGTCGGCGCGGCCTCGACACCAGGGCTGTCGCCGCTGCCGGCCAACCCGCTGCCGGTTCCCGGCGCGGTGTTCATCGACGGGCTGCGCCTGCCGTTCTTTGCCAGCTGCATCAGCGTGGCGTGCGTCGAGGAGTCGATTCGCGCCGGTGCGCCCCGCGCCGCCGCCGGTGTGTTCTCGGCCGCGGATATCCGCGTGCCGCCGCGTGCCGGCCGGGCGGTCGCGACGGGCTACTTGATCGGCCCGCTCGGCAGCCCGAGTGCCGGCGGCCTCACCGTCGAAGACGTTCGACGCATCGTCGATCAGGCAGTCGCGAAGGCGCTCGTGACGCGGGCGCAGATCCGCCTGCCCCTGACACAGCCGACGCGCATGGTGATCGCGGTCAGCGATCAATCCGGCACGCTGCTCGCCGCGTTTCGCATGGACGACTCCACGATCTTTTCGTTCGATGTGGCGACGGCGAAAGCACGCAACGCGTATTACTTCAGCAGCCGCGAAGGCTACGAGGTGCTGCGCGAGCAGGTGAGGACCAATCGCTACGACACGTATACCTGGGAGCCCGAGCCGCCGGCGGGGCAGGGCTGGGCGATCACCAACCGCACGCTCGGCTTCGGTGGTCAGCCGCTGTTTCCTCCGGGGATCGATCTCGAGAAGCCGCCGACGCCCGGCCCGTGGTTCGACCTGTTTTTGTACGACCTCGCGAACCCGTGCACGGAAGGACCGGGGCCCAGCCGCGGCGCCAATCGCAGTTACCTCAACCAAAGCGGCATCGTGTGGTTTCCCGGCAGCGCGCCGCTCTACAAGAGCGGGCGGCTGGTCGGCGGCGTCGGCGTCAGCGGTGACGGCGTCGAGCAGGATGATTACGTGACCGCCGGCGCGGTGACCGGCTTCGACGCTCCCGCGGAGCTTCGTGTCGACCGCAGCACGATCCGCACCCGCGATGGTGTGGTCCGGCTGCCGTATTGGAAGTTCCCCCGCAATCCCGAATTGCGATGATGCGACGCGTCTTGCGATCGTTGCCAGCATGGATCGGCGTGGCCGTGATTTGTGCGGTCGCGGCGGCCGCCCCCGCCGAGGCACAAGCACGGCGCGAGTTCGTCGGGCCGGGCAAGTGCACCGATTGCCACGACCACAAGGACGAGAAAGAGTGGTCCGAGAAACGTGACGGCGACGGCAAGGGCAAGCAGCACCTCAACGCCCTCAATCAACTGGCCGACGCGAAAGCCGACGTCTACGCCAAGGCGACCGGGGTGGCCGATGTCTACGACCCGAAGGGCACGTGCGTGAAGTGTCACGCGTCAGTGGTGCGCGGGTCGGCGGACTTCGGGATCAGCTGCGAGAGCTGTCACGGCGGCGGCAAGGATTACCTCAAGCCGCACCAGGAAAAAGGCGCCTACCAGGCGGCGCTGGCGTTGGGCATGAAAGACACGGTGAAGAAGCCCGAGAACTGGGTGAAAGACTGCGTGACGTGTCACGTGCTCGGCGACGAGCCCGGCGACGCCGCGCTGATCAAGGCCGGCCATTCCTCGGGCGCCGAGTTCGATTTGGGGATCAAGTTCCAACCGGTCTCCAACCATTGGACCTCGAAGTACCCGGCGAACCAGATCGCCGGGTTGGGCAACCCGATTAAGAATGCGATCGCGCGCAAGGTAACGGCCGCGGTGCCGGCCGCCGCGCCACCACCGGCCGCTGCAGCCCCGGCTGCGCC
>JANOZI010000720.1:0-4964 GCA_031429375.1 Acidobacteriota bacterium
CTCGCGCACCACGCTCAGGCCAATGCCCAGGCCATGGCTTTCGGCCGGCCGTACTTGCGAATACAGGTCGAAGATATGGGGCAGCGCGTCGGCCTCAATGCCGCAGCCCGTGTCGCTGACGCGCACGTCCACCGTTGTGGCGCTGCGATCGGCCGTGAGGGAGATGCGGCCGCCGGGATCGGTGTACTTCGCGGCGTTGCGCAGGAGATTCGACAGTACCTGGTGAAGACGTTGCGGATCGGCCTCGGCCCATAGCGGCTCGGGCGCCGTCGCGACCACGAGCTGGTGACGCCGTTCGACGATCTCCGCCTGCACGTCCTGCGCGGCGTCCTTGATCACCTCGCGAACATCGAGCTGCTGCTTGCGGAGCGTGACCTTGCCGCGCCGCCAGCGCGCGGCATCCATGACGTCTTCCACCATGCGGTTCATCTGGCCAATCTGCCGCTTCATGATGGCGGTGGCGCGCGCCGCTTCGACCGTGTCGGGCGCGAGGCGTAAGACTTCGACCGCCGCGAGCAGCGCCGACAGCGGCTGGCGCAGCTCGTGCGCCATCGTCGAGACGAAGGCTTCGCGCCGCATGCGTTCGGCCTCGAGCGGGTCACCGAGCGCAGCGCGGCGTTCGGCCAGCCCCTCAGCCATCTCGTTACGGGCGCGGGCGAGCCGCACGTCCTGGACCAGAGACAACCGCGCCGCGAATCGCGAAGAATAATCGGCCATAATACCTCGGAGGAAATTAATCCTACCGATGGCTGTCAACGCCGTCTGTTCCGAACAGGACATCACGGCCGCGAAAACACGCCCGAATTCGTGGAAAAAACCCGCCAACTGAGGCGCAGAATCACGCCGGCCTCTTTCAGTGTGTGCACTTCTGAACATCACGGGTATCGCAGCGAGACGTAGGCTCGAGGGACGGGATAAGAACATGCTGTCGGAATTCATCGCGTCAAACCGCGACATGATCATCGAGCGCACGAGGACCCGGGTTCAGAGCCGGGCCTGGCCTTCGGTCTCGAGCGAAGAGCTCGAGAACGGCGTGCCGCAGTTCCTGACGCAGATTATCGAGATTCTCCGGCAGGCGACGGAACCGGATCAAGGGGCGCGCGAGGCCCTCAGTGCCATGGCCGGCAGGCATGGCGCCGAATTACTGTCGCTTGGCTACAACGTCTCGCAAGTCGTCCACGACTACGGCGACATCTGCCAGGTCGTGACCCAAACCGCGCTCGAACAGCATGCGCCGATCACGGTTGAAGAGTTTCACACGCTGAACCTCTGTCTCGACATCGCCATTGCCGGCGCGGTGACCGAGCATGCGCGCCTGACCGCGCAGAGGCCGTCGGCGTTCGAGGTCGAGCGCCAGGGCGAGACCGCTCACGAGCTGCGGGATGTCCTCAACAGCGCGCTGCTGGCGTTTCACGCACTGCGGCAAGGGAACGTGGCCATCAACGGCAGCACCGCCGAGATCCTCGGGCGCAGCCTGCTGAGCCTGCGCGACCTGATCGACCGCTCGGTCGCCGAGGTGCGGCTCACCGCAACCCCACCACGCCGCGAACGCATCATGGCCGCGCCGTTCCTCGATGACATCGGCGTCACCGGCATGCTGCACTCCGAGTTCCGGCACATCAAGTTCACCATCGAGCCGCCCGAGCCGGGTCTCGCCGTCGTGGCGGACCCGCAGCTGCTCACGTCGGCCGTGATGAACCTGTTGCACAACGCGTTCAAGTACACGCCGGTGGGCGGCCAAGTGCATCTCAGGACGCAGGCGAAGAACGGCCGCCTGTTCATCGAGGTCGAAGACGAGTGCGGCGGCATTCCCGCGGCCAAGGGCGACCTGTTCAAGCCCTTCGGGGATCGCCGCGGCGCCGACCGTTCCGGCCTTGGCCTGGGCCTCTCGATGGCGCGAAGCGCGGTACGCGCCAACGGCGGCGACCTCACGGTCCGCAACCTGCCCGGCAAGGGCTGCGTGTTCGCGATCGATCTGCCGCTGGCGGCGACGCTGGACGGCCCGCAGCCGAGCCTCGCACCGGTCGCGCAGCGTCTTTAGACCTTGCCGGTGGCCAGCTGCGCCGCGACCGTCGCCAGAAACTCGTGGATGCGAATCGGCTTGGCGATATAGCCGTTGCAACCGGCCGCGCGACTCCGCTCCTCGTCTCCCTTCATCGCCAGTGCCGTCAGCGCCAGCACCGGAATGCCGCGCGTCGCCGGGTCGGCCTTCAACAGCCCGGTGGCCTGCAGGCCGTCCATGCCGGGCAGCTGGATGTCCATCAGGATCAGATCCGGCAGTTGTGCGCGGGCCAGGGTCAGACCCGCCTCGGCATCGATGGCTCGAATCACGGTGTGACCCTCTGATTCGAGCAGCAAAACGGTCAGCGTCATGTTGTCGGCGTTGTCTTCGACGATCAGGATTCTCGCCACGCTCACGCCACCGCTTTCCGGCCCGACATGGCCCGGCGGACTTCCGCCGCAAAGCGATCGTGGCCGAACTCGTTTTTTTCCATAATGGTGGTCACAAAGCCGTTCAGCTTGGCGCGGTCCTCGCTCGTGATGGTCTTGGCGGTCACGATCATGATCGGAATCCGCGCCGTATCGAGATGACCGTTGAGCGCCTGCACGACGTCGAAACCGCTCACCTCCGGCATCATCAGGTCGAGCACGATCAGGTCGGGGAGCTCCCGTTGCGCGGTCGCGATCGCCTCGCGTCCGCCGGCGGCGCGCAGCACCGTGCCGGCCAGGTCCTGGACGCGGAGGGCAACCAGCTCCACCGCGTTGGGGTCGTCGTCGACGACGAGCACCCTGAGCGTCTTGCCGTGCGTCAGCGGCAGCAGGCCGAGCGCGACCAGCGCCTCGGACAATTCCTGCCGCGACATCGGCTTTTGCATGATGGCCGCGGCGCCGAGGGCAAAGCCGCGGTGGCGATCCGCCACGATGGAAATGATCACGACCGGAATGCGCATCAACGACGGCACCTGCTTGATGCGGCCGAGAAACTCCCAGCCGTCCATGTTGGGGAGCATGATGTCGAGCGTGATGAGCGAGAGCGGCTGCTGCACCGCGAGCACGATTGCGGCCTCGGCCGACGCGGCATGCACGACCGTAAAGCCTTCGGCCTCGAGCTGCAGACGGATCAGCTCGGCGGACTTGAAGTCATCTTCCACGACCAGCGCCGTGGGCGGGCCGGCAACCGCGTCGAGCTGCGACGGCATCGAGGCCTTGACCGGCACGGACGTCTCAGCGCCGACGGCCCGCATCGGCAGCCACACCGTGAAGCACGAGCCCTCGCCCACCGCGCTCTCGACACCCACCACTCCGTCGTGCAGCTCGGCGAGCAGCTTGACCATCGCCAGGCCGAGGCCCGTGCCCTCGAATTTTCGCGCCAGCCCGCCGTCGATCTGGCTGAACGGCTTGAACAACGCGTTGAGATTCTCCGGCGAGATCCCGATGCCGGTATCGGTCACGCTCACCTTGAGGAAACTCGTGAACTCGCTATCGGCCAGCGGGAAGCTTCGCCGCGGCCAGTCGCAGGCCGGCCGGCCAACGTCGGCGCGCGCGACCATGCTCGCGTGCAGCGTGATCCGGCCGTTGTCGCCGGTGAACTTCACGGCATTCGAGAGGAGGTTGTAGACGATCTGCTTGACCTTGCGGGTGTCGGCCTGGAGCGATCCGAGATCGTCCGCCGCGTCCAGCCGCAAGCCGATGCTGTGGCTGGCCGCCTTCTCCTTGATGATCGACAGGCTGTTCATCAGCAGCGGCGACACCGCCATGGGCTCGAGGTCGAGCGTCATCTTGCCGGCTTCGACTTTCGACAAATCCAGGATGTCGTTGATCAGCGCCAGCAGGTGCTGGCCGCTGCTGAAGATGCTGCCGATCAGTCCGCGCTGCTGATGGGTCATCTCGCCCATCAGGCCGTCCTTCAGGACTTCCGAAAAGCCCATGATCGCGTTGAGCGGCGTGCGCAGCTCGTGCGACATGTTGGCCAGAAACTCGGACTTGAGCCGGCTGGCCGCTTCGAGCTCCTGGTTTTTCTGCTGCAGCATATATTCGAAGTGCTTGCGCTCCTCTTCCACCCGCTTGCGCGCGGTGTTATCGGTGCCGATCAGCAGGTAGCCGATGATGGTGTCCCGCGCGTCGCGCAGCGCCGTGACCGACACGACGGCCGGCAATCGTGAGCGGTCTTTGCGGATGTAGGTCAGCTCGTAGATGTCCTCGATGCCGCGCGAGGCCTTGAACACCAGGGCCTCGAAACCCGGCGCAATCGGCGTGTCGAGCTCGACGCTCAACGCCTGCGCGCGGGCGACCAGCTCCTGCGGGTCCGAGAGGTCGGCCGGGGTGACCTTGTTCATGACCTCGAGTGCCGTGTACCCCAACATGGCTTCCGCGCCGACGTTGAAAATCTGGATCACGCCCCTGGAATCGGTGGCGATGCTCGAAAAATTCGCGCTGTTGAAGATCGCGCTCTGCAGGGCCCCCGTCCGGATCAGCGCGGCGGGGTGCCGCGCATCAGGGTCGACCTCAGCCGCCTCGGCGTCGCTGTTCGGGGGCTTGGGCATCTTGGTCAGTTTGGTAGGCGATGCGGCGGTCTCGCTGTACCGAATCGCACAGGTGCCGACGTTCGCCCCCGGTCACCCCGGCGTTCACCCCCGAACAGATCGCTGCCGGCCCTCTGCGCCCCGGGGCAGTTTTCGCCTGCATTTGCCGCCTGTAAGCCGTCGAGGTGGACACGGCACGATCCTCGCTCTCGCAACCCGCCATGAGCAGCGCGCTTGCGCGCGGATTGAATCTCGGCTGGCCAGTGCGCTTACGCGCGGTGAGGGGTCGTCCCGCCTTTGCGCGTCGCCGGCGCGGAGAGGATCTCGTTGACGGCGTCGATCTCGTCGCGGCTCACGGTATGGCCCATGCCGCGGTAGATCCGCTCGTCAACCGCGGCGCCCATGCGGCGGAACACGTCAGCCGATTCGCGCACCCGCTCC
>JANOZI010000721.1:0-10579 GCA_031429375.1 Acidobacteriota bacterium
CGCACCGCCACCAGCCGCGAAGCGAACCCGTATCCTGTGACGGTCACGTACGTGCCTGGGGGAGCCGCTGTGGTCTACTCCCGGGGATCGCGATGACAAGCTGGTCGACACGCTGCCGGATGGCGACGTTCGCCGTGGCTACCCGACGCCGACCGTGCTCGTCGCGAATCGCGATCTGTTCGGCATGGCGGAGCCCCAGCCGCCGTTTCCAGCGCAACGTGACGGATCCGACGGCGCTGAATCTGGCGGTGAAGTCCGCGGTTCGCAGCGCAGAGTGATTCCGGGACGTTGAACCGAGAGCTTGCCCGACGCCGCAAATCCTTGACATCGATCCGGCCACGGCCCGTATACTGAATGCTTGCTTCACCTGCGCCCCCTTCGACGTGGCGTGTCGTCCAGCGCCATCGTGCTGTTGATGATGATCGGCGTGCTGCCGGCCGAGCACCTGCACGCTTCGGCTGCCGGTCACTCGATCGTTCACCGTCATGTCGCCAACGACATTGACGGGCACCACGCGGCCTTCGACGACAGTCACGTCGACATCGACCACCACCACGAAGCGACCACGGTCGATCGGTCGACCTCACGTCCGGCGCAGACGCTGGAACGGGCGTTCGTGTCGCAGCGGCAGTTCGATCTCAAATCCCCGGCAATCGCGCCCGCATTGATGGTCCCGCACTCAGACACCCGAGTTCCCGGCCGGGTCGAGTTGCTGGTCGGCCCGACAGCGCATGGGCCGCCGCATCGCGTCGGTACCGATCGCGCTCCGCCCGCCTGAGCATCTGTCCGCTCCCGGCTGCGCCTGCCGCAGCTGCGTTTGTCCTCACAATTTGATCTGTTCGAGGAATGTCATGCCTGTTGGTATTGTCGTCCGCCGTGGTCCGATCCGCGCCGTCTCTTGTGCCTTTCTGCTTCTGGCCGCCGCGGCTCGCGCCGAGGCGCAGGCGCCGGCGCCGGCGGTGCCCCGAGGCATGCTGGGCCGTGACGTGCCGGTGTTTCAGCCCGCCACCGGCGACCCGGCCCGGCCTGCAGCGCCGGCATTCACAAATCCGACCGGCCCGATCGCACTGCGTGAAGCCGTGGCGCTTGCGCTCGTTCGTCATCCCGGGCTGGCCGCATTCGCGTGGGAAACGCGTGCGTTGGAAGCCCGGGTGCTCCAGGCCGGCCGGCCACCCAACCCGACGCTGGATGTGATGATCGAGGACCTCGGTGCGGCCAGCGTGCCTGGCCCGGCGCGTGACCAGCCGGTGCAGCCGCAGACAACGGTGCAACTCAGCCAGCTCATCGAGCTCGGCGGCAAGCGGACCGCACGTCAGCGTCTGGCCGCGGCCAATCTTGATCTGGCCCAATGGGATTACGAAACCGCGCGGGTCGACGTGCTGACCCTGGTGACGCGCGCGTTCACGGACGTCCTTGCCGCGCAGGAAACCGTGTCCCTCTCCGACGAAACGACGCGGCTGGCGACGCAGGTGCAAGACAGCGTCGGCGCCCGAGTCGCAGCCGGCGTGGTCTCGCCGATCGAAGAGACCCGGGCGACCGTCGCGTTGGCGGCGGTGCGGGCCGAAGCGGCGCGGGCGCGCCGTGAGCTCGACGCCAGCCGCACCCGGCTCGCGCTGTTGTGGGGCAGCCCGCGCGCGGAATTCGCTTCAGCGGCCGGCGACCTCAAGGGCGAACCGCCGCCGCTGCCCGCCGCCGCCGCTCTCACGTCAATGCTCGAGCAGAATCCCGAGCTGGCCCGCTGGGCGGCGGAAATCGCGCAGCGCGAGGCGGCGCTCGCCCTTGAAACCTCCAAGCGCGTCAGCGATGTCGCCGTGTCCGCCGGCTACCGCCGGTTTACGACCGTCGACAGCAACGCCTTTGTTGTCGGTGCATCGATTCCGTTGCCGCTGTTCGATCGCCACAAGGGTGCGATCGATGAAGCCCGGCTGCGCCTGGCCAAGGTGTATGAAGAGCAGCGCGCGGCTGCGGGGCGGGTCTCCGCACTGCTCGCCGACGCGTACGCGGCGATGGCGATCGCGCACGACGACCTCACCACCCTGCGCACGGCCGTGATGCCCGGCGCGCAGCAGACCTTCGACGCGGTCAGCGAGGGCTATCGGTTGGGCCGATTCGGCTTCCTCGATGTGCTGGACGCCCAGCGCACGCTGATTGGCGCGGGGACCCAGTACTTGCGCGCGCTGGCCGACTATCACAAGGCGGTGGCGAACGTGGAGCGTCTGATTGGCGCCCCGCTCCCGGCTGCCCCGGGCCCGCGCGCGGACGCGAAAGAGTAATCATCATGCAGAAGAAAACGGTTGTCATTGTCGCGATCATCGTCGTCGGCCTCGCGCTCACGGCCGCCATTCTGCGGACACCCCAGGGCGGGAGCGCTGCTCACGCGGAAGCCGAAGTGCCGGGCGCCCTCGACTACCCGCGTGGTCCCCACGGGGCCCGTCTGTTGTCCGACGATGGGCTGCAGGTCGAGATGACCATCTACGAAACCGGGGTGCCGCCGCAATTTCGCGTGTATCTCTACGACGCGGCGCTGAAACCGGTGCCCCCGCAGGAGGTCAGCCTGGTTGTCGAGTTGCACCGCCTGGGCGGACGGGTGGACCGCATCATGTTCATCGCGGAGGCGGACTACCTCCGCGGCACCGCGAACGTGGAAGAACCGCACTCATTCGACGTGACCGTCTCGGCCACCCGCGCGGGTCGGCAGCACACGTGGTCCTATTCGCAGATCGAAGGCAAGGTGCAGCTGGGCGCTGACCAGATCAAGAGCGCCGGTATCGTCATCAACACCGTCGGGCCCCGCCGGATGGAGACCATCATCGAGTTGCCGGGCGAAGTCACAGCCGATCAGACGCGGGTGGCCCACGTGGTGCCGCGGTTGCAGGGCGTGGTCACGGAGGTATTGAAAAAGGCCGGCGATCGGGTCGGCCGAGGTGAGCTGATGGCCGTCCTCAGCAGCCGCGAGCTGGCCGAGGCGAAGAGCGAGTACCTCGCTGCCGCCCAGCATGTCGAGTTTGCGCGGGTGACGCTCGAACGCGAGGAAGCGCTCTGGAAAAAGAAGATCTCCGCCGAGCGCGACTTTCTCGAGGCGAAGCGCGCCTTCGACGAGGCCGAGCTGAGCCAGCAACTGACCGGACAGAAGCTGCGCGTCCTCGGCGTGACCGCGGCGGCCCTGCCGAATCTCGCGAAGGCGCCCGCAGAGAGCCTTGCGCGATTCGAGATCCGATCACCCCTCGACGGCACGGTGGTGGAGCGGGACGTGACCATCGGAGAGGCGGTGGCGGGCGACGCAAAAATCTTCACCGTCGCGGATCTTTCGTCGGTCTGGGTCGCCGTCTCGGTCTACGCCAAAGATCTCGGGGCCGTTCGCCAGGGCCAGGAGGCCGTCGTCGTGTCAACCGACCTTGGCGTCGAGGCGGCCGGCCGCATCAATTTCATCGGGCAGTTGGTCGGCGGGGAATCCCGGGCGGCGACCGCCCGGCTGTCACTGGCCAATGCCAATGGCCAGTGGCGGCCCGGCCTGTTCGTGACGGTGAGACTTGTGCGTGAAGTCACGCCGATTGCGCTCGCTGTCTCGGCGGATGCGATCCAGACCTTTCGCGACTGGCAGGTGGTGTTCGTCAGGTACGGAGACTGGTTCGAGGCGCGCCCCCTTGAACTCGGGCGCAGTGACGGTACGTGGGTGGAAGTCTTGAGCGGACTCAAGGCTGGTGAACAGTATGCGGCCGCGAACAGTTTTGCGGTCAAAGCCGAGATCGGCAAGCTCGGCGCGACCCACGATCACTAAGGACCCGAACCATGCTTGAACGAATTATCCATTTTTCGATTCGGCAACGCGGGTTCGTCGTGATTGCGACGTTGGCGGTCGCTGCTCTGGGCCTTTACAATTACACCGGACTGCCGATTGACGCGGTGCCGGACATCACGAACGTCCAGGTCCAAATCAACACCGAGGCGCCCGGCTACTCGCCGTTTGAGGCCGAACAGCGTGTGACCTACCTCGTGGAGACGGCGATGGCGGGCCTGCCTCGACTTGAGGAGACGCGGTCGATCTCGCGCTATGGCCTGTCCCAGGTGACGGTCATCTTCGACGACGGCACCGATATCTATTTCGCGCGGCAGCTCATCGCCGAGCGCATCCAGGAAGTCAAGAGCCGCTTGCCGCCGGGCATCGAGCCCACCATGGGACCGATCGCCACGGGGCTCGGAGAAATTTTCCTGTGGAGCGTCGAAGCCAAACCGGGCGCGGTGACGCCCGAGGGACAACCGTACTCGGGCATGGACCTGCGGACGATTCAGGACTGGATCGTCCGGCCGCAGCTGAAGACGGTTCCCGGTGTCGCTGACGTGAACACCATCGGCGGCTACACGAAGCAGTTTCATGTCACGCCCCATCCCGACAAGCTGATGGCGCACGGACTGTCATTTGGCGACATCCTCGACGCGCTGTCGAGCAACAACACCAACGTGGGCGCCGGGTACATCGAGCGCAATGGCGAGCAGTACCTGATTAGAGCTCCCGGGCAGGTGCGGGCGATCGCTGACATCAAGCGCATTGTCGTCGGCATCGATCGCGGTACGCCCGTGTATCTCAGCGCCGTCGCGGACGTGATCCTCGGCAACGAGTTGCGCACCGGCGCCGCGACGGAAGACGGCAAGGAGATCGTGCTGGGGACCGTCTTGATGTTGATGGGCGAGAACAGCCGCATCGTCGCGCAACGGGTGGCGGCGAAGATGGCGGAGGTGAATCGCACGCTCCCGCCCGGCGTGGTCGCGAAGACGGTCTACGACCGCACGACGCTGGTCGACGCCACCATCGCCACCGTCAGCCATAACCTGATGCTCGGCGCGTTTCTGGTGATCGCGATCCTGTTCGTCTTTCTTGGCAACATCCGGGCGGCCCTCATTACGGGGTGTGCCATCCCGCTCTCGATGTTGTTTGCGATTACTGGAATGGTTGAACAGGGCGTGAGCGGCAACTTGCTCAGCCTCGGCGCGCTCGACTTCGGCATCATTGTCGACGGGGCGGTCGTGGTGGTGGAGAACTGCATCCGCCGGATCGCCGCGAGCCAGCGTGAGGCCGGGCGTGCGCTAACGCGTGCCGAGCGTATTGACGTGGTGTTTGAGGCAGCCAGGGAAGTGTGGCGTCCGACCCTGTTCGGCCAGTTGATCATCATGATCGTGTATCTGCCGATCCTGACCCTCACCGGCATCGAAGGGAAGATGTTCTACCCGATGGCGTTCACGGTGCTGGCGGCGTTATTGGGCGCGATGATCCTGTCGTTCACGTTTGTGCCCGCGGCTGTCGCGCTGTTTGTGACGGGGCGCGTGTCTGAACGAGAAAGCCCGGTCGTGCGATGGGCCGAGCACGCCTACCTGCCGGCGCTGACGACCGCGATGCGCCACCGCGTCGCGACCATGACGGTCGCCGGCGCGTTGCTGGTGGTGACCGGCGCCATGGCGATGCGGCTGGGCAGCGAGTTTCTGCCGAGCCTCGACGAAGGCGACCTGTTGGTGCATGCGCTGCGCATTCCGGGTACGAGCCTGTCGACGGCGATCGACATGCAGCACACGCTGGAGCGCAAATTCAAAACCTATCCCGAAGTGGACTACATCTTCTCGAAGATCGGGACGGCCGAGATTGCGACCGACCCGATGCCGCCCAGCGTGGCCGACACCTACGTGATGCTCAAGCCGCGCGAGGCGTGGCCGGATCCCGGTCGTCGGAAAGCCGACCTGGTGACGCAGCTTCAGAAGGAACTGCTGCTCATACCCGGCAACAACTACGAGTTCATCCAGCCGATCCAGATGCGGTTCAATGAGTTGATTGCCGGTGTCCGAAGCGACGTCGCCGTCAAGGTGTTCGGCGACGACGTGGCGGTGCTGGCCGAGGTGGGCGACAGCATTGAGGCCATCCTGTCGTCCGTGCCTGGCGCGGCCGACACCAAGGTCGAGCAGACGACCGGGCTGCCGCTGCTCACGATCCAGCTCAAACGTGACGAGATGGCCCGGCTCGGACTCAATGTTTCTGATGTCCAGGATGTCATCGAGGTGGCGATCGGCGGGAAGACTGCCGGGCAGGTGTTCGACGGTGATCGTCGGTTCGACATCCTGGTCCGCCTCCCGGAAGCGTTGCGAACCGACGTGGAGCAGATGAAGCGGATCCCCGTGCCGCTGCGACCGCGCGGACGAATGGCGAATGGCGACGCCCTGCCGGCCCTCGCCGCCAGCGGCGGCTACATTCCCCTTGGCGCCGTCGCCGATTTCGAGGTTGCGCCGGGGCCGAACCAGGTGAGCCGCGAGAACGGCAAACGGCGGGTCGTGGTCACCGCCAACGTCCGGGGCCGTGACATCGGGTCGTTCGTCGCAGACGCCGAGCAGCGTATTCGCGATGGGGTCGTCATTCCACCGGGGTACTGGACGGCGTGGGGCGGCCAGTTCGAACAGCTGCTGTCGGCGCGCGAGCGGCTGCAGGTGGTGGTACCGGTGGCTCTGCTCTTGATCTTCGGGTTGCTGTTCGTGACGTTCGGGAACCTGCGCGACGCATTGCTCGTGTTTACCGGCGTCCCCCTGGCGCTGACGGGTGGCGTGTTCTTCCTGTGGATCCGCGGAATTCCGTTCTCGATCTCAGCGGCAGTCGGGTTCATCGCCCTCTCGGGAGTTGCCGTGCTGAATGGCCTCGTGATGATCACCTTCATCAACAAGTTGCGCGACGACGGCCAGCCGGTCGAGGAAGCCGTAATCCACGGCGCCGTCGCCCGTCTTCGCCCCGTGCTGATGACGGCGCTGGTGGCGTCGCTCGGGTTCCTGCCGATGGCGCTGGCCACGGGCCGCGGCGCGGAGGTGCAGCGTCCGCTCGCCACCGTCGTGGCGGGCGGCATTCTGTCGTCCACGGCACTGACGCTGTTGGTGCTGCCCGTTCTGTACGCGCTAGTCGCGCGCGAGCGCCGCGAGGTCGAGCTGTGATGAGAGAGATCAAGGCGATTATTCGGCCGGATCGTTTGTCGGTCGTCTTGCATGCGCTACAGGACATGCCAGACCTGCCAGGCGTGACGGTGTCGACGGTGCGAGGTTTCGGGCGGCGCTTTCCCGCCGCGGGAGAAGCGCAGGATTTCGACGAAGTCGAGATGACAAAGCTCGAAGTCGTGGTGCCCGCGGCCATCGCGCACGACGTCGCTGGTGTCATTGAACGGGCGGCGCACACCGGTCGTGTCGGCGACGGCAAGGTCTTCATTATCCCGGTCGAACGTGCCGTGAAGATTCGATCCGGCGAATGGGATGTGAGTGCCCTATGACGCCGAAAGGGCCGGCCCGGTTGCCGGAAGACGATGGCATCCTGTTCACACGGACGCGGCGCATTGAAGCCGCTCGCATCGTGAGTGTCGGCATCATCACGTTGCTGTTCTGGCGCGGTCTGGTGCCGTTTCCTGTCCTGCTGATCGCCATCGCGATCGGCCTGTATCCACTGGCGCGAATGGGACTGCGGGATCTGTGGCACGAACGCAAAATCGGCACCGAACTGTTCGTCACGATTGCGACGTTGATCGCCCTCCTGGGCGGCGAATACGTGGCCGCGGCGGTCCTGATGACGATCATTCTGATCGCCGAATACATCGCCGATTTGAATACTGATCGGGCGCGCGCCTCTATCAAAGCGCTGGTGGGCGCGACGCCCCGTACCGCAACGCTCCGAACACCCGCGGGCGATCGCGTCGTGCCAATTGAAGAGCTGGCCGCGGGCATGATCGTGCTGGTGCGGGCCGGCGAAAAAATCCCGGTCGACGGGACGGTGGTGGCCGGTGCCGGTGCCGTCAACGAGGCAGCCATTACAGGCGAGAGTCTGCCAGTCGACAAGGAACCGCAGGGCTCCGTTCTGGCCGGAACGATCGTGGAGTCGGGAGCGCTCGATATTCGCACCGACAAGATCGGCCCCGACACCCTGTTCGCGCGCATCGTCGCGCTGGTCGACGAGGCGGGCAGTGAAGCAGCGCCGGTCCAGAAACTCGCGGATCGCGTGGCCACGTGGCTGCTGCCGCTCGTGCTGGTCTTCCTGATTGTCGTATTTGTCGTGACCCAGGACATCCGGAAAATTGTCGCGCTGCTGATCTTCACGTCCCCCGCCGAGCTCGGCCTGGCGACGCCGATGGTGATGGTGGCGGCGATCGCCCGTGCCGCGCGCCACGGCATCCTGGTCAAGGGCGGCCTCTATCTCGAACGGCTCGCCAAGGTTGACGCAATCGTGTTCGACAAAACGGGGACGCTCACGGTCGGCGTACCGGAAGTGGTCGGTATCGTCGTTCACGACCCTGCGCTGTCGGAAGATGATGTCCTCCGCTACGCGGCTGCGGCGGACCTGCGGTCGGGACATCCCCTGGCCACGGCGGTCGTCACCGCTGCGCGGGCGCGCGGACTGCAGATTGCCGACGTCCAGGACTTCCAGACTAGTCAGGGCCGCGGCGTGATTGGCGTGGTCGATGCCCGCGAAGTCTTGGTGGGTAACGAGGCCATGATGACCGAACACGGCATCGCACCCGCCACGGTCGAAGACCGCCATGCCGGCTCGACCGTTCAGGTCGCGGTGAACGGCCGGCGCGCGGGTTCGCTGCACTTCGCGGATCAGGTCAGGCCGGGAACTGCGGAGGTCATCCAGAGGCTGCGTGACGATGGCGTCAAGCGGTTCGTCATGCTGACGGGCGACAACGCCGAGGCCGCCCAAGCCGTCGCCGGCGCGATTGGCATCGACGAGGTGCGAGCGCATTTGTTGCCCGAAGACAAGATCACGGCGATCGCGGCCCTCCAAAGCGGCGGATACACGGTGGCGATGGTGGGTGACGGCGTCAACGACGCGCCGGCCCTGGCACGCGCTGATGTCGGGATTGCGATGGGCGCCCGCGGCACACAGGCTGCAATCGAGGCCGCTGATATTGCGCTGATGACTGACGACCTCCGGAGAATCGTGACCGCACGCCTGCTGGCGCGGCGCGCCTATCGGACGATCAAAGAGAACCTGTTCGTCGGCGTCGGCGTCGTGCACGTCATTGGCATCATCGCTGCGCTGATGGGATGGATCGGCCCCATTCAGGCGGCGTTGCTGCATTTGGGTCCGGACGTGCTCGTCTTCGTCAATTCCGTCAAGTTGCTTCGCGTCCGGTTCGAACCCGCCGGGTGACGGGTAAACAGCTTGGCTCGGTTGTTTCGTAACGTAACTGCTGCACCTCACGACAAAGGACCTGACGATGCCAAGATTGCGATTGCCGGCCACCCTGCTGATCACTGCGATGGCGCTGATCGTTCCCGCGACGGCCCGCGCGCACATCACTATTTCGCCGCTGCAGTCGATGGCCGGCGCGACGGAGAAATACGTCTTGCGCGTGCCGACGGAAAGCAAGGTCGCCACCGTCGCGGCCGAACTGGAAGTGCCCGAGGGCGTCGTCGTGGAAGCGGTGGCCGTGCCGGCGGGCTGGAAGTACGAGACCACACGGCAGAACGATCGCATCGTCGCGATCACCTGGACGATGACCATTCCGCCAGGCGAGTTCGCCGAGTTCGCGTTCGTCGCGCGCAACCCGCGCGACAAGACCGAAGTGGTGTGGACCCTGCGGCAGCGGTTTGCCGATGGCACGGTTAGCGACTGGACCAAGGGGCCCAACGGCATCCGGCCGACGTCGGTGACCAAGTTGACACCGCGCCCGGCGCAATAGACGGAACTGTCGCTCATGCCTGCCGTCACGCCGTCTCTGACGCTCTCGCGCCGCCGGCGGCTTCATGCCGTCGCGGCGCTGTTCGCCGGGTTGTGGCTGCTGGCCTCGCCGGCGCTCAGCGCCCATGGCGTGTCGTCGAAGGACGCGCTGTTCCTGCTCTCGCTCAATGGCCCGGCGATCATTCCGTTGATGTACTTGGGCGCGAAACACATGGTGACCGGGTACGATCACCTGCTGTTCCTCGTCGGCGTAATTTTCTTCCTCTACCGGCTGAAGGACATCCTGCTCTATGTGAGCCTGTTCACCGTGGGCCACAGCCTCACACTGCTGGGCGGCGCGCTCGGCGGCATCCAGGTCAACCCGTATTTGATCGACGCGATCATCGGGCTGTCGATTGTGTATAAGGGGTTCGAAAACCTCGGCGGCTTCCGGCGCGTGCTCGGCTTCCAACCGGACACACGCGTCGCCGTCTTGATCTTCGGGCTCTGCCACGGCTTCGGCCTCGCTACCAAGCTGCAGCAGTTTCGCCTCTCGCCTGACGGCCTGGTCGAGAACATCGTCAGCTTCAACGTCGGCGTGGAGATTGGCCAATTGCTGGCGCTCAGCGCCGTGCTGCTCGGCCTGGCGTACTGGCGGACCCGCCCCGGCTACTTGCGCCACGCCTACGTGACCAATGCGGCGTTGATGGCGGCCGGCTTCGTGTTTGCTGGCTATCAACTGACCGGGTATGTGATCGCTCCCCAATGACAAAATCCGCAGAGGTTCAAGCGACGCAGACCGCGGCCCTGCCGACGGCGAAACAACTGGCGGCCACCACCGCGGCCGCCGTGCTGGTCGCGGCCGCGATTCTTGTCACCATCGTCCTGCCCGCGGAGTATGGCCTCGAC
>JANOZI010000722.1:0-3505 GCA_031429375.1 Acidobacteriota bacterium
TTCTCTCGACGCTCGCGACCCGCGCCTATCGTCGTCCGTTGACCGAGCGCGACATCCAAACGCTGCTCGGTTTTTACGACGAAGGCCGCAGGACCGGCGGCTTCGATGCCGGCATTCAGCGCGGACTCGAGCGCATCCTCGCGGCGCCGAGCTTCCTGTTCCGCATCGTGCCAGAGCCCGCAGCGGCGGCGCCGGGCGCCGCGCATCGCCTGAGCGATCTCGATCTCGCGTCGCGGCTCTCGTTCTTTCTGTGGGGCAGCATTCCGGACGATCCGCTGCGTGAAGCGGCGGTGCGCGGAACGCTGAGCGATCCGGGCGTGCTCGAGCGGCAGGTCCAGCGCATGCTTCACGATCCCCGCGCCAACGCCCTGGTCGACAACTTCGCCAGCCGCTGGCTCGAGTTGAGCAAGATCGCCGGCGTCGTGCCAGACACCGAGCTCTATCCGGAATTCGACGAGAACCTGCGTGAGGCGATGGCGCAGGAGACCAGGCTGTTCGTCGCCAGCCAGGTTCACGACAACGCCAGCGTCATTGATCTGCTGTCGGCCGACTATTCATTTCTCAACGAGCGACTCGCGGCACATTACGGAATTCCCGATGTCTACGGCAGTCATTTCCGGCGCGTGACGTTCAGCGATGGCACCAGGGGAGGCCTGCTTGGCCAGTCCAGCATCCTGACGGTCACGTCGTACCCGAATCGCACCTCGGTGACGATGCGGGGAAAGTGGGTGCTGGCCAACCTGCTCGGCGCGCCCCCGCCGCCGCCACCGCCCGACATTCCCGCGCTCGATGACGCGACGTCCGGGCAGCCGCGTTCGCTTCGTGAGCGCATGGAACGGCATCGCAGCAGTCCGGCCTGCGCGTCGTGTCATCAGCGGATGGATCCCTTAGGCTTCGCGCTCGAACACTTCGACGCGCTCGGCAAGTGGCGCGCGACGAGCGATGGCATGCCGATCGACTCGGCCGCGACGTTCCCTGATGGCACGCGATTCGAGGGCCTCGCCGGTTTGCGGACGCTGATCGTCAACCGCAAGGAAGAGTTCGTGCGCACGCTTACCGCCAAGCTGCTCGCGTATGCACTCGGCCGTGGCCTCGACCATCACGACATGCCGGTGATTCGGAAGATCGTGCGCGACGGCCAGGCGGCGAATTATTCCTGGTCCTCGATCGTCACCGGCATCGTGACGAGCATACCGTTCAGCATGACCGCCGCGGGCGAAGCGATGGGCACGGCAGGCGGAGTCGGCAGGTAGGGTTCCTGGATTCTGGAAAGGTTGCAGAGATGATCATCGCCAAGAAAGCGATTCCGCGTCGCACGGTGTTGCGCGGCCTGGGCTCGGTCCTGGCGTTGCCGCTGCTCGACAGCATGGTGCCGGCGCTCGTGGCGCTGCAGAACACACCGGCCAAACCGCTCAATCGCTTCGGTGTGATGTACGTGCCCAACGGCATGATCATGAAGCACTACCTGCCGTTGACGGACGGCGCGGACTACGAGTTGACCCCGACGTTGCGCGCGCTCGCGCCGTTCCGCCGGCAGGTGCTCGTGATCAGCGGGTTGGAATGCATTCCCACCCCGGGACGGCCTGGCGGCGCGCATGCGAAAGCGAGCACGCGATTTCTCACCGATGTGTCGCCGCCGTTGAGCGAAACCTGGCTCGACGCCGGCATCTCGATGGATCAGATCCTGGCGCAGGAAACCGCGCAGCACACGCAAGTCGGATCGCTCGAGTTGGCGATCGAGTCGAGCGAGACCACGGGCGCCTGCGACACCGGGTTCGCGTGTCCGTACACCAACACGATCAGCTGGAAGAGCCGGAACACGCCGCTGCCGACCCAGCACAATCCGCGCGTGATCTTCGAGCGGTTGTTCGGCGATAGCGCCAGCACGGATCCGGCGGTGCGGCTCGCCCGGCTCCGGCAACGGCGCAGCGTCCTCGATTCCGTGCGCGAGGAAGTCGCAAGTCTGCAGGGTGGGCTGCCGCCGAGCGATCGCACCAAGCTGACCGAATACCTCGAGGCCGTTCGCGACGTCGAGCAGCGCATTCAGACCGCCGAGGCGCAAAGCGATCGGGAGCTGCCGCTGGTGGATCATCCCGCCGGCATCCCCACCGGCTGGGAAGCACACGTCGACCTGATGTTCGACCTGCAGGTGCTCGCCTTTCAGTGCGACCTGACGCGGGTGATCACGCTGATGATGGGTCACGAGCACAGCGGCATGACGTTTCCGCAGATTGGCGTGACCGACGCGCACCATCCGATCTCGCATCATCAGCAGGAGCCGGACAAGGTCGAGAAGATGGCGAAGATCAACGCCTACCACGTGCAGATGTTCGCGCGGCTGCTGCAGAAGCTGCAGGCCACGCCCGACGGCGACGGCACGCTGCTCGATCACGTGACGATGATGTACGGCATGGGCATGGCCGACAGTAACAGCCACTCGCCCATCGATATCCCGATGATCCTCGCGGGCGGCGGCGCCGGGCACCTGCGGGGCGGGCGGCACCTCCGCTTCAAGAACATGCCGCTGGCGAACCTGCACCTGACGCTGCTCGATCAGTTCGTCGTGCACCTGGATCGCATCGGCGACAGCACGGGACGAGTCGATGCGAAGATCCTCTCTCTGTAAACGCCTCGCCATCGGCGGGTGTGTGGCAACCCTCGGGGCCGTGGCGCAAGCCCAGGCGCCGATCGATCTGCGCCTGATTGACGCGGTCAAACAGCAGGACATCGCGGCGGTGCGCGGCCTGCTCGCGCAGCGCGCCGGCGTCAACGCGGCGCAGGGCGACGGCGCGACGGCGCTTCACTGGGCGGCGCATCGTGATGATCTGGCGATGGCCGATCTGCTGATCCGCTCCGGCGCGCGCGCCACTGCCGCCAACGATCTTGGGGCGACACCGCTGCACCTGGCCTGCACCAATCGCAGTGCGCCGATGGTGGAGCGTTTGCTGGCCGCGGGCGGCCCGGCGAACGCGGCGATGCTCAATGGCGAGACGGTCTTGATGACCTGCGCGCGGGCCGGCAACGTGCCGGCCGCGACAGCGCTGTTGAGCCACGGCGCCGACGTCAACGCGAAAGAGCGCGAGCACCACCAGACGGCGCTGATGTGGGCGGCGGCACAACGTCATCCCGATGTGGTTCACGCGCTACTCGACGCGGGTGCTGATCTGCGCGCGCGCTCCCTGACCTACCCGCAAACCGTGGTCGGCGAGCAAACCCAGCGGGCGGGGCGCGAGGAGCTGAATTACACCGTGCTCCGCGGCGGTGCCACCGCATTGCTGTTCGCCGCGAGGGTTGGGGACGTCGAGTCCGCACGATGGCTCTTGCAGGCCGGCGCCGACCCGAACGACGCCCAGCCTGATGGCGTCAGCGCCCTCGTACTCGCCGCGCACAGCGGCCACGGCGCGGTGGGCGCGCTGTTGCTCGAACGTGGCGCCGACCCCAATGCCTTCGGCAGCGGATACTCGGCCCTGCATGCGGCGATTCTGAGAAGCGATCTGAAACTGGT
>JANOZI010000723.1:0-5976 GCA_031429375.1 Acidobacteriota bacterium
GCGGCGTCTCGCCCACCAGCAGCGCCAGGTTGGGGTTGGCGCCGGCCTGCAACAACGCTTTCACCATCGGCGCGCTACCGCTCTCGCAGGCGATCCACAGCGGCGTCGCACCAAGGTCGCTGGCAGCGTTTACATTGGCGCCCGCGCGGATCAACAACTGCACGCTCTCGAGGTCGTCGCGGTGGCTCGCCCAATGCAGCGCGGTGGTGCCGTCGCCCTCGGCGGCGTTGACGTCAGCCTTTTTGGCGAGGAGGGCCCGTAGCGCCGCGTGATCGGCGTTCTTCACGGCCTCGACGATCGCCGGGCGCGATGCGCTCGCGACGCCCGCGAAAAGGCACAAGGCAGAAGGCACAAGGCAGAAAAGAATCCGCAGGTTTGCCTTTTGCATTTTGCCTTTTGCCTTCTATAGAGACACGGTATCGAGCGGCAGCTTGCCGGTGCTGCCACCGAGGCGTTCGACCGGCACGTCCATCTTGTCCATCAGCGTCACGAGCAGGTTCGCCATCGACGGTTTGTCGGTGTAGGCGAGATGGCGGCCGCCCTTCAGCCGGCCGGCGCCGCCGCCCATCACGAGAAGCGGCAGGTTGTCGCCCGAATGGCGGTTGCTGTTCGAGATGCCGGATCCGTACAGGATCGTCATGTGATCGAGCAGCGACCCGTCACCATCCGGCGTGGCCCGCAGCTTGGCCAGGTACTTCGCAAATAGCTCGGTGTGGTAGCGATTGATCTTCGACATGCGCGCCACGAGCTCGGGGATGTCGCCATGATGCGAGAGCGGATGATGCGCCTCGGGCACGCCGATCTGCGGATAGGGCCGCGCGCTCTGTTCCTTGCTGATCATGAAGGAGATCACGCGCGTCAGGTCCGACTGGAACGCCAGCACCTGCAGGTCGAGCATCAGCTCGAGGTGATCCTCGAACAGCGCCGGCACCCCTTGCGGTTGCGCCATGATCGGCAGGTCGGTGTCGCGCTGTTCCTCGGCGCGCTGGATGCGCCGCTCGATGTCGCGCACCGACTCGGTGTACTCGTTGAGCTTGACCTGGTCCTGCGAGCCCAGCGCGCGCTTGAGGTCCACCAGTTTTTCGTTCACCGAATCCAGGATGCTCTTGTGCTGGCGCAGCCGCGCCTCGCGCGCCGCGCGATCGGTGCTGCCGCTGTCGCCGAACAGCTTCTCGAACACTGCGCGCGGGTTGAACTCCATGGGTAGCGGCTGCGTGGGACTGCGCCACGACAGCGTGTGGGTGGAGACGCAGCTCAGGTTGCCGGTGCAGGCGCCGGCGTTGTTTGGCGGATCCATCGCAAGCTCGAGTGACGCCACTTGCGTCTCTTTGGCAAAGTGCCGAGCCAGTAACTGATCCATCGACACGTCGGCGATGATCTCCACTTCGTTGCGGCCGCCGCGCGCGGTGCCGGTCAGAAACGATCCGGATGCGCCCGCGTGAATGTAGTTCCAGTTCGCCTTCAGCCCCGAGAGCACGAGCATCTGATTTCGATATGCCGCCAGCGGCTCGAGGATCGGCGTCAGCTCGAACGCTTCTCCGGCCGTCTTCGGCAGCCAGTACTCCATCGCCATCCCGTTCGGGACGTAGAAGGTCTGGAACCGGTGCACCGGCTTCACAGCGGCCCTCGCCAACGCCGGCGTCATCGCCTCCAGAAACGGCAGCGCCATCGTCGCGCCAAGTCCACGGAGCACGGTGCGGCGCGGCAGTGATTTCGCGGTGAGAAAGTTCATGAGGATCCCCGCATTAAGAACGTCGGACTGTTCACGATTCCCAGAATCAACGACGACCACCGGTAGTCTTGCGCCGCGGCGGAACGGACGATGCTCCGAACCGCCGGGCGATCGTAATAGTCGAGGCGCCGGCCGAGCGCGTAGGCCAGGAGTTTTTCGGTGACCGTGCTCGGGAACTGATCGGGGCGCTGCAACAACAAGGCGCGCAGGCCCGACAGGCCCGCCACCGGCGCACCACTCACCGTCGTGCCCATGGCATCGACGGCGCGGCCGGCCTCGTCAACGCTGCGCCAGCCGCCGATCGCGTCGAAGTTCTCCAGTGCAAAGCCCGGCGGATCGATCACCGAGTGGCAGCTGCTGCACACCGGATTGGTGCGATGCTGCGCCAGCCGTTCGCGGATGGTCGGCGGCACCGTGCCGGGCTTGATTTCCGGCAGCGTGGTGTCGACATTCGCCGGCGGCGGCGGCACATAGACGCCGAAGATGTTGTCGAGCAGCCACTTGCCGCGCAGCACGGGCGACGTGCGGTCGGGATACGAGGTGGTTGCCAGCAGCGCGCCATGCGCCAGCAGTCCGCCGCGTTGATCGGGGTTGGGAAGGGTGACGCGACGGAAACGGGTGCCGTAAACCCCGGGAATCTTGTAATGGCGCGCGAGGCGTTCGTTGACGAATGTATAGTCGGCGCGCAACAGATCGATAACGCTGCGATCTTCGCGCAAGGTGCTCGCGATGAAGAGCTCGGTCTCGTGTTTGAACGCCGCCAGCAGGTTGTCGTCGAAATCCGGATAGAAATCGGGATGCACGACCACTTCCGCGACGCGCCGCAGGTTCAACCACTGCGCCGCGAAGTCGTCTACCAGCGCGGAGGTCGCACGCGGATCGGCCAGCATGCGGCGCACCTGTTGTTCCAGGACCGCCGGCTTGGCGAGTTCGCCGCGCTCCGCGAGGTCGAGCAGGCGCTCATCGGGAACGCTGCTCCAGAGAAAGAATGACAGGCGCGATGCCAGTTCGATGTCACTCAGGCGGCGCGCCGATGGCGCCGCCGCTCCCGGACCGGCCGGCGGATCTTTTTGGACCCGCAGCAGGAAATCCGGATCGACCAGGATCCGCTCGAGGGCGAATTGAATGCCCGCATCGAAGCTGCCGCCCTCGCGGCGGCCACTCTCGTAGAACTTCAGGATGGTGTCGAGGTCGGCCTTCGTGACCGGCCGCCGGTACGCCAGCCGCGCCATCCGCGACAGGATCTTCGTCGCGCAGTCCGGTGGGGACACACCTTTAGGTGTGTCCGGCTGCGAGGACAAACCTAAAGGTTTGTCCCCACACACGAAAATCGCGCGGCGGCTGGGCGTGTTCGTCGCCACGTTCTTCGCGCCGTACGGCCCGCCGATTTGCACCGAGCCCACCGCCGCATAGCCCATGTAGATCTGATCGTTGGTCAGCACGCGGCCGCGCTGCAGCGGCTGAGGAAGGCCTTCCGGCTCCCACAACTCACGCACGAACGACACGCCAACCACGCGAGGGCCGGCAGTTACCGGCACGCGGACCTCGAGGCCCGCGTCGCCGGTCAGTTGCATGTAGGTTTCCCACTCGGGCGCGCCCGCGAAGCCCGGCTCGCCGTCACCCGCGTAGCTGGCGGCGGCGGGAATGCCCGGCGCTTTGCCGCCGACCACGAATCGTTTCAGCAGCTTGCCATCGAGGCGGACGTCAAGCTGTTGCGGCCAGCCCATGCCCATCAGGTAGTCCTGGTACTGGCGGCGCAGGCGGATCTTGATCAGGTACTCCCCGTCGACCGGAAAGGCGTACCGCACCGCGATGCCGCCGCGAGAACCGAATGGCAGGTCGTCATCCTGTCGATCGTCCTGGACGACGTGCAGCGGAATCTCGAAGGTCTCGAGGCGCGGGCTCCCTGGCGGCAGGCCGGTCGCGAGCCTCGTCACCTGGCGCGCCGCCGACAGGTAGCGTTCGAGGTGCGCCGTCGAGATCGTCAGCACGTCCGCGAAATTATCGAAGCTGCCATCCGCCGTGTCGTCGCCGGGCAACAGCGACTTCACGTCGAAGGCCGCGGGGTCGAGCGCAAACAGGTCGCGCACGGCGTTGCTGTACTGCGTGCGATTGAGCCGGTGCACCGCGTTGACGCGGCCGGGATTGGGATGGGCGAGCCAGGCGCGATCGATGCCGGTCTCGAGCGACGCGGCAACCGACTGATAGGTCGCGGCATCAGGCCGCGGTCGTCCGGCCGGGGGCATCGAGCCGGCGCGCAGTCTCGTGATCACACGCTCAAAGATCTCCGCATTCGCGTGCGGCGCCGAGACGTCGATGGTGTCGAGCATCAGCCCGGCGGTCTTGAGTCGCTGGTTGTGGCACCCGACGCAGTAGGTATCGAGCATCGCGCGCGTCCCCAACGCCTGCGGTGCCGCCACCGCGGAACTAAAGTTCCGCGCTACGCCGTCATGGGTTTGAGAGGGTGTAGCGCGCGCGATCTGCGCGGCCAGAGACGCCGACCACGCGCACACGACGGCCGCAAGCATCACGGCGCGTGCGCGGCGCGGATCAATGGCCATTCGACCGCAGTATAAGGCTCAGGGGCCCGCCACCGGACGAAGTTTCACCACCCGCTTGGTGCGGGTTTCCGCCACATAAACCGAGCCGTCGGGCCCGACCGCCAGGTCATGCACGGCGTTAAACACCGGATCGCCGGGCTTGCCGAAGCCGATGGCCGCCACGATCTTCCAGTTGCGATCGAGCTTGACCACCCCGGTGTGCGGCGGATCGTAATCCTCGCGCCGGATGCCGACGTACAGCGCCCCCTCGGCATCGGCGGCGACACTGAACACGCGGCCGGTAGTTTGCGCGTCCTTTTCGCCAACCCACTGGCGCTTGAACGTGCCGTTGCGATCGAACAGCTGGAGCCGCGCATTCTGCCGGTCGGCGACGATCACGTCGGTGCTGCCGGGAACGAAGCTCAAGCCGTGCGGGTTGCTGAACTCACCGTGCCCCTCGCCCTTCTTGCCCCACTCCTGCACCCACTTGCCAGTGCGATCGAACAGCGCGACGCGGCTGTTCACGTAGCCGTCCGACACGTAGAACGATCCGTCGGCGCGAATCGCAATGTCGGTCGGCTGATTGAAATGTGTCGCATCCCACTTGCCGATACGCGGCTCACCCACTGCGAAGATCCGCTTGCCATCGTGCGAGTACTTGAGGACCTGCTGCAACCCCACGTCGGTGAGAAAGACGTTGTTTTGATCATCGATGGTGATGCCGTGCGGGACTAGAAACGTGTTGGCGCCCCACGCGCGGATTAATTGTCCGGTGCCACCGTCGATCTCGAGCACCGCCGGATCCTTCAGCAGTTCCGTCGCGGCCGGATCGAAGCCCCGGCCGGGCCGGTGAAACACGAACACGTGGCCATCGCGATCGACCGCCACACCGGCGGCTTCGCCCATCTCAACGCCGGCCGGAAGCGCGGGCCAACCCTTCACTTCTTCGTAGCGAACGCCTGCTTCGTCGAGGGCGCTGGCGGCACCGTGATCGCCGCCTGCCGCGACCGCCAGCGCCCCCAGGACTGCCAGGAAAATGAAGCCGCCCATTCTGGTCGGAGCCTGTGACATATTGATGCGCTTGATTCTACCGCCGATGATCCGAGTCTTCGTCTCTCTCGCTTCCCTCGCGGCGGCCGCCGCGGTGACGGTGGCGGCCCAGCCACGCCTGACGATCGACTACCAGGCGATGGCGCGGACGATTGTTGAGCGGCTTTCCCTGGCGCCGGGCGAGCGCGTGATGTCCGTCGCGCATCCCGGCACCTTCGCCGATCTGACCCCGCACCTGCGCTACGAGGTGATGAAGGCGGGCGGCATCGACCTTGGCGTGATCGATGTCCTGCAGGAGCCGGTGCCGGCGTCGTTCGATCCCGCCGTGCTGCAGTGGGGCGCCCGGGAGGCGCGCGCCGGCTACAAGGCAATGTTCCGCGACGTCGATGCGGCGATCATGATGCCGGGGGCGAACACCTCCCATCCCGCGTACATGGCCATGCAGGACTGGCTGAAAGACGACCTGGCCGAGCATCGCGGACGCCGCACCGTTCATTTCCATTGGGTCGAGGCCGGCAGCGCGTATCCGATTGCCGGACAGCCACTTCCGCCACGGGTCGCGATCGATGCGCTCTATCAGCGCGCACTCGTCGACACCGACTACACCGGCCTCGCCGAATCGCAGCGCCGGTTTGCGGCAGCGTTGAAGACAGG
>JANOZI010000724.1:0-5992 GCA_031429375.1 Acidobacteriota bacterium
CGCGCGGCCCGTCGATTGAAGACGACGCGGTCCGGATTCGCGCGGCAGGCCCTGCGTGATGCGCTCGCCAGACTCGCTGCCGCCGAACAGGAAGCCCGGCACCGCCGTGGCTACGCCGCCAAACCCGTCTCGCGCGGCGAGATTCGCTGGTACCGGTTCGCGCCGCCAGACAAGCGACGGCCGGTCGTCGTGCTGACCCGCGATTCGATCCTCGCGTACCTCGGCGAGGTGACCGTCGCGCCCGTCACCCGCACGGTGCGTGACGTGCCAACAGAAGTGGTTCTCGGTCCCGATGACGGGATGCCTCAGGTCTGTGCCATCAACCTCGATCACGTGCAGACGGTCTCGAAGGACCGAGTGGGCGGGCTGATCACGACGCTGCCAGCCTCCCGTCTCGGTGAGGTTCGCGATGCGCTGCTCTTTGCACTCGGCTACTGACACGGCAGCTCCCCGAACCGCGGGCTTTCGCGGGGGGCGGAAGGCCCGCCGCCACGGCGCCGGGCGGGTCTGAAGACCCGCCGCTACATTAGAATGCGGGCGCGTATGAACCAGCTCTTTCAACGAAAACCCATTGCCGACCTGGTGATCGACGAGTCGGATCCGCGCGCGCTGAAGCGCGTGCTGGGCGCCGGCGACCTGGTGATGCTCGCCATCGGCGCGGTGATCGGCGCCGGCATTTTCGGCGCCATCGGCACGGCTGCCGCCGGCCAGGTAGCGCCGGACGGCACGGTGATCCGCTACGCCGCCGGGCCGGCCTTGATCTTCTCGTTCATCCTGCTCGGCGGCGCCTGCGCCTTGGCCGCGTTGTGTTACGCGGAGCTGGCGGCCATGATTCCGCAGGCGGGCAGCGCCTACGCGTATTCGTACGCCACGCTCGGCGAGCTGGTCGCGTGGATCATCGGCTGGGACTTGATGCTCGAATACGCGGTGGGCAATGTAGCGGTCGCCATTTCGTGGGGCGACTATTTCAATACGCTCGTCCGCAACATCGGCGTCGACCTGCCGTTGTGGCTGACGACCGGGTATCGCACTGCGCTCCTCAGCTCGAACCCCGACGTGCGCGGGCTGCTCGACACCGCGCCGCACCTGTTCGGCCTCCCGATCCTCGTCAACATCCCGGCGTTTGCCATCGTGATGTTGATCACGTGGCTGCTGCTGCGGGGCGCGCGCGAAAGCGCCACCGCCAACACCGTGATGGTGCTGATCAAGCTCGCGGTCCTCGCGCTCTTCATCGCGGTCGGCGCCACCCACATCAACCCCGCCAACTACACGCCGTTTGCGCCGAATGGCTTTACCGGCATTCATCAAGGCGCGGCGATCGTGTTTTTCGCCTACATCGGTTTCGACGCCATTTCGACCGCCGCGGAAGAAACCCGCAACCCGCAACGCAACCTGCCGATCGGCATTCTCGGCGGCCTTGCGGTCTGCACGGTCATCTACGTGGTGGTCGGCGCCGTGATTACCGGCATGGTGCCGTACACCGAGCTCGGCGTGGCCGACCCGCTGTCGCGCGCCCTCGAGCTGATCGGGTTCTCGGGCGTCAGCGCGATTGTCGCCTTCGGCGCCGCCATCTCGATGTCGGCGGTGCTGCTCGTCTTCCAGTACGGGCAGCCGCGAATCTTCTTCGCGATGGCGCGCGACGGCCTGCTGCCGGAGTGGGTCGCGCGGATCGACCCCAAGACACGGATTCCTTACACGGCCACGCTGATCACCGGCATTCTCGTGGCGTGTGCGTCGATGATCGGAGACGCCGCCGAGACCTACGATTTGACGAATATCGGCACGCTGTTCGCGTTTGCGCTGGTCTGCGCGGGCGTGCTGGTGTTGCGGGTCAAAGAGCCCGACCGTCCCCGGCCTTTCAAGGTGCCCTTCGTCTGGGTCATTGCGCCCCTCGGCGTCGCGGCGTGCCTCTTCATCATGGTCGGCCTGCCGTACCAGGCCTGGGAGCGATTCGGCATCTGGCTCGCTGTTGGCCTCGTGCTCTACGTCGCCTACGGCTTCAAGCACAGCAAGTTACGGCAGAACCTGAGGGCTTGAGGGCTTGGGACTTGGGACGTGGGCTGCCCTCAAGCCTCGAGGCCCAAGCCTCAAGCCGACGTAGTAGGATTGTGGATTGGGGTCTGCCCGGCGGGCCTCACAGTACCCAATGCCTCACGACTGGATATCCGTTCGGGGCGCGCGCGTCCATAACCTCAAGGACATCGACGTCGACATCCCGCGGGACAAGCTCGTGGTGATCACCGGTCTCTCCGGATCCGGCAAGTCGTCGCTGGCCTTCGACACCCTTTATGCCGAGGGACAGCGCCGCTATGTCGAATCGCTGTCGGCCTACGCCCGGCAGTTCCTCGAGCAGATGGAGAAGCCGGACGTCGACCTGATCGAGGGCTTGTCGCCGGCGATCTCGATCGAGCAGAAAACCACCGGGTCGAACCCGCGCTCCACGGTCGGCACCGTTACCGAGATCTACGATTACCTGCGCCTGCTCTACGCCAATGTCGGCGTGCCCCACTGCCCGAACTGCGGGCGCGAGATTGCTTCCCAGTCGCTCGACCGCATTGTCGACCTGGTCATGACGTACCCGCAGGACACGCGCATCAACGTGATGGCGCCAATCGTGCGCGGCCGCAAGGGCGAGTTCAAGAAAGAGCTGCAGGCCCTGCGCACGCGCGGCTTCACCAAGGCGCGCATCGACGGCCAGATGAAATCGCTCGAAGACGACATCAAGCTCGATCGCCGCCGCAACCATAACATCGAGATCCTCGTCGACCGCCTGATCGTTCGCAGCGGCATCGAGCGGCGGCTCGGCGAATCGGTCGAGGTCGCGCTCACGCTGGCCGACGATGTGGTGGTGATCAATTCGCTGGAGGGCGGGGACCGCCTGTTCTCGCGCAAGCTGGCGTGCGTGGTGTGCGGCATCAGCGTGCCCGAAATGTCGCCGCGCGCGTTCTCGTTCAACTCTCCGCACGGCGCCTGCCAGGCGTGCCAGGGCCTGGGCGCCACGTGGGATTTCGACCCCCGCCGCATCGTGCCCGACGAATCGCGCACGCTCGCCGGCGGCGCCATAGCGCCGTGGGGACGCGGCGACAGCAAACTCGTGAATGAGGCCGTCGCGTCGATCGCGGCCTACTACGGCATCGATCCGCAGGTGCCGTTTGGCAAGCTGCCGAAGAAGCATCGCGATCTGATCCTGCACGGCCCCGGCGCGGCCGCCCGCGACAAAGCCGACGAGCCGGTGAAGAAAAAGGGTGCGAAGAAGAAAGTGACCGCACCCGAGCCGTTCGGCCGCGACTTCGAAGGCGTGATCCCGAACTTGCGCCGCCGCTTCGAAGAAGGCTCGTGGGCGGTCCAGGAGGAGCTCGATCCCTATCGCGCGCTGCGCGAATGCCCGGTGTGCCACGGCAATCGGCTTCGTCCCGAAAGCCTGGTGGTCACGCTCAAGGCCAAGACGATTGCGGATTGCGTGAACCTGCCAATCTCGGAAGCGCTGGAACTGTTCGACACGCTGGAACTGCAGGATCGCGAGCTCCTGATTGCGAGCCGCATCCTCAAGGAGATCCGCGATCGCCTGCGATTCCTGAACGACGTCGGGGTCGGCTACCTCACGCTCGCGCGTTCGGCCGCCACGCTGTCGGGTGGAGAAGGCCAGCGCATCCGGCTGGCCACGCAGATCGGCTCGAACCTGACCGGCGTCCTGTACGTCCTCGACGAGCCCTCGATCGGCCTGCACCAGCGCGACAATCGCAAGCTGCTGAACACGCTCGGGCGGCTGCGCGACCTCGGCAACACCGTGATTGTGGTCGAACACGACGAAGAGACGATCCGCACCGCCGATTACGTCGTCGATCTGGGCCCTGGCGCCGGCGAGCTCGGCGGCCGGGTGATCTTCCAGGGCACGCCTGCCGATCTGATTGGTAACGGCCACGGTTCGCTGACGGGCGCCTATCTCGGCGGGCAGAGCGCCATCGCGCTGCCGGCGGCTCGCCGCAAGGAGCCGAAGGGCGAGATCGTGATCAAGGGTGCCCGCGCCAACAATCTCAAGGACCTCGACGTGAAGATCCCGCTCGGGCGATTGGTGGCGGTCACCGGCGTGAGCGGATCCGGCAAGAGCACGCTGGTCAACGACATCCTGTACAAAGCCCTGGCGCGCGCGTTCTACCGCGCCGCCGACGAGCCGGGCGCGCACGACAAGATTGAAGGCATCTCGCTGATCGACAAGGTGATCGAGATCGATCAGTCACCGATCGGCCGCACCCCGCGCTCGAACCCCGCGACCTATACGAGTCTCTTCACCTTCATTCGCGAGCTCTTTGCGATGGTGCCCGAGTCGAAGACCCGCGGCTTCAAGCCCGGCCGGTTTTCGTTCAACGTCAAGGGCGGGCGCTGCGAGGCCTGCCAGGGCGACGGCGTCATCGCGATTGAAATGCACTTCCTGCCGAACGTCTACGTGACGTGCGAGCAGTGTAAAGGGCGGCGCTACAACCGCGAAACGCTGGAGATCAAGTATCGCGGCAAGTCGATCGCCGACGTGCTCGAGCTGACCGTGGACCAGGCGCTGCCGCTGCTCGAGAACTTTCCGCCGATCGCGGTGAAGCTGCGGACGCTGCAGAGCGTGGGGCTCGGCTACATCACGCTGGGCCAATCGGCCACCACGCTGAGCGGCGGCGAAGCCCAACGCGTCAAGCTGTCGCGCGAGCTGTCGAAGCGCGGCACGGGGCGCACGCTCTATATCCTCGACGAGCCGACGACCGGGCTGCATTTCGAGGACGTGCGCAAATTGCTCGACGTGCTGATGCGCCTCGTCGATCAAGGCAACACCATCGTGGTGATCGAGCACAACCTCGACGTGATCAAATCGGCCGACTGGCTGATCGACCTCGGGCCCGAAGGCGGCGAAGCCGGTGGGAGGGTCGTGGCGCAAGGAACGCCGGAGCAAGTGGCCAAGTCGAAAACGTCGGCAACCGGGCAGTTTCTTGCGGAGATTCTGAAGTAGAGGCGGGTCTTAAGACCCGCCTCTACAAGCGGAAGTGGCTGGTTTGACACACTTAGGACCCGTGCCCCTGTGGCTGGGCTAACACAGCCACGCCGTTTGCCAGATTGCCAACATCTTCGTAAGTGTTGTTATCAATAGGTTTACGTGATCTGTACGACCCCTTGGCAGGCGGGCATCGACTTTGCTTTGGTGGGTAGCGGAACGCAAAGGTCGAATGGACGCCCAACGGACACTCAAACGTCAGATTTCATGCGCCGGCATCGGACTTCACTCCGGTCAGAAAGTCACGCTGACCCTGAAGCCGGCCGCCGCCGACACGGGCATCCGGTTCCGCCGCACCGACCTTGGCGTCGAGATTCCCGCGACGGTCAGTGAAGTGTCAAGCGTCCAACACGCCACCGTGCTGGGCAAGGCGGGCGCGACCGTCGAGACGGTCGAACACCTGCTGGCCGCCCTGGTGGCGGCGGGCATCGACAATGTCATCGTCGAGCTCAATCACCGCGAAGTGCCGATCATGGATGGCAGCAGCGCACCGTTCCTGTATTTGCTGCAGGAAGCGGGCGTGAAGACGCTGTCGCCCGCGCGCCGTTATCTCAAGATTCTCAAGCCGGTGCAGATTGCCAGCGGCGACAAGCGCATCGCGATCTACCCGTCGGATCACTTCAAGGTCAGCTACACCATCAGCTTCGATCATCCGCTGCTGCGGCACCAGTCGCGCACCGAACGCATCACCGAAACGACCTTCACCGATCACATTGCGGCCGCGCGCACCTTCGGCTTCCTGAAGGAAGTGGAATGGCTGCGCCAGAACGGCCTGGCGCTCGGCGGCTCGCTCGAAAACGCCATCGTCATCGGCGACACCGGCGTGCTGAACGCCCTTCGCTTCGAAGACGAGTTCGTGCGTCACAAGATCCTGGACGTCGTTGGTGACCTGGCGCTCGTCGGATATCCGATCGTCGGTCACGTCGTCGCCCACCGCGCCGGCCACGCCCTGCACACGCA
>JANOZI010000725.1:0-8595 GCA_031429375.1 Acidobacteriota bacterium
CGGCAACGGCTGTGCGCCCCACTGTTCCTTGAACTTGAAGGTGCCCTCCCCCGCAGTGGAGCGGCCGAGATCGAGCACCGCGCAGCCCTGCTCGGCCGCGAATTCGATCGCGTCCCAGTATAAGAGGTGATTCGGGCAGAGACTATTGAAGTCACGAATGGACGATGCCCATGGCAGCTGCGCCATCTTCGCGGTTCGATAGGTGAGCCCCGCTGCGACCGGCGTTCCGTTCAGCCGCACGACATGGATGCAGGTGCGCTCGGGAAACGCGCGCACGACTTCGTCGAATAATCGCCGCGAATAAACCGGCGTGCCAAGGTCGCGCATGTTGCGCGCAAACACCGTGTAGAAGTCTGGCACCAGGCCCGCGCCGCCGCGCTCGACCGCGAGGCCGGACTTCTGCGCCTTGCGGACCTGGTTGCGGGCCTTACGGTCCATCCGATCCCAGATCCCCGGCGACAGATCCATCCGCATGGACACTTTGTGTTGCTTGCAGGGTAAGTGCGGGAATCTGGCCCCGGTGTGGCGAAGCTCCACGTGGCTGCATTTGTGCTCGCGGGCTTCGGCCTTCGCCGCCTCGACCAGCGCCAATGCCACGTCGTCTGAGTCGGCGATCACGCCGCCGTAGTTGAGAAACGGCAGCGACGTCAGCGTTCGGCCGAACAGAATGCTCTTGATGAGGACCAGCGGCAACACGCCGGCGATGGCGCCGCCGGGTTCGCGCGCAATCAGGTAGATCGACTCATGCCCGAAGGCGCGGCCGAACACCTCGCGCCAGGCCCACGAGTGGTAGCCGGCGCCATCGTCCCGGGCGTCCACGAAGCTTTCCCACTCGTCGCGATCGCGCTCGGTCGCGGTTTGGATGGGCCACGCGTCACTTGGCGGCATGTGCCCACGCGCCCGCAGGGACGCCGGCCGAGCGCCGCTGCAACGGTTGCCCGTCAGCCACGGACTCGCTCGTCAGCATCGACCGGATCGAGTCGAACCGGAAGTCGGTCACCAACCTTTCCATGCGGCGCATGGCAGTGTCGAGGCCGACGTAGTGTCGCAAACGCGTCGTCCGGCCAACCGGCAGACGCGGCTGGCCGGGATCGATTTCCCAGGGATGGAGGTAAAACACCACCGGTTGGTGATCGACAGTATTGACGCGCTGTATTCCCCACTTGATCACCGCGTAGGGCAACAGGCGGAAATAGCCGCCGCCGGCAATGGCGAGGTTCGTCGAGCCGACGCGCGCGGTCGAGCCCGGGACCTCGACGATTCCGCCGGCGCTGCGCGCGATGCGATGAATGTGGCGCGGCGCGTCCGGAATGCCGTAACGATCGTGGTAAATCGGAAAAATGCTGGCGTCATACTCGTAGCCTTCTTCGAGCAGGACATCGAGCGCCCACAGCGTTGACTTGACGACCGAGAAGCTGGGGGCCCGGTATCCGACGACGGCGCATCCCGCGGCATCTTCGACCACGGCCTTGGCACGCCGGACGTCCTCGCGGAATTGCTCCGGCGCCAGGGTGTAGATCAACTGATGGTGAAAACCATGAGAGGCGACCTCGTGCCCGAGATCGGCAATCTCCCGAACGAGGGCCGGGAATCGCTCGGCCACCCAGCCCAGCACGAAAAACGTGGCGCGAACGCCGTGCTGATCGAACAGCGTGAGCAGGCGATGCGTATTCCCGACGACGCGGCTCTCGAATCCGTGCCAGTCGGCGCGTGACACCACTCGATCGAACGCTGACGCCTGGAAATAATCTTCGACGTCAACGCTCATGGCATTGACGATCGGCATCATCGCGCCCCCCGGCGCAGCACCACCGTCTTGATCGTCTCGAGCGTGATCAGCAGGTCGAACATCAGCGACAGGTTCTTGACGTAGTAGAGGTCGTACTGCATCTTCTCAATCGCGTCTTCGACGCTGGCGCCGTAGCTGTAGCGCACCTGCGCCCATCCGGTCACGCCCGGTTTGATGACGTGGCGCTGGCCGTAATAGGGAATCTTCTCCGTCAGCTGCTCGACGAATGCCGGCCGCTCGGGCCGCGGTCCGATCAGGCTCATGTCGCCGATCAGGACGTTCCACAACTGCGGAATCTCGTCGAGCCGGGTCTTGCGCATGAAGCGGCCGACCCGCGTCACGCGCGTGTCGTTCGCGGTGCTCCACACCGGGCCGGTTCCGGCCTCGGCGTCGGTACGCATGGTGCGGAACTTGTGGATGGTGAACACCCGGCCGTTCAGGCCGACGCGCTCCTGGTGATAGAACACCGGGTCCTTCGGCGACTCGATCTTCAGGATCGCCGCGACGATCGCCATCAGCGGCGAGGCGAGTACAAGGCCGGCGATCGACGCGAACAGGTCGAACGTCCGCTTGGTCGCCATCAACATGCGGCCCTTGCGGAACCCGGTCGAGAACACCAGCCAGCTCGGACGCAGGTTCTCGAGCGCAATTTTGCCGGTGTATTCCTCGTAGACCGACGCGAGGTGATCGAACAGCACGCCGCTTTGCAGCCGCACATCCAGGAGCTTCCCCATCGGCAGCTTGCCGCGCTCGTCCGACAGGCTGACCACGACGCGGTCGACACACATCCGCGCCGTCAATCCGGGAATGTCGTCGATGGTGCCGACGACGCCGGGATTGATCACCGGCGCGCCGACGCGCGCGGGATCAGGATCGACGAACCCGACGATATCGACGCCGAGCTCCATTCGCCGTTCGAACAACTCGCGCGCCAGCACCACCGCGGCGGGGCCGGTGCCGACGAGCAGCAGCCGCTCGCGCGGCGCCAGGTGCTTCATCACCCACTCGAACGAGCTTCGCCACGCCATCACCAGCGACACCGCCAGCACCGCCGACAGCAGGAACACGCCACGGTCGATGATCCACAGCGGGAACACCCAGTAGGCAATGCCGAGGATCAGCGAGGTCGCGCCGATCGCGCGCAGCAGCCGCTCGATCAAGTCGCGCGGCCCGGCGATGGTGCGCAGATCGTACAGATCCACGTAGTGCAGGCTGATCTGGCAGACCACCACGATCAACAACACGCGCAGGATGCCGCCGTTGTCGGCCAGCAGGTCCCACGCATGGCTGCCGACAATCAGCATGCTGCTGAAAATGACGGCGGACACGAGCAGCGCCGTTTCGCCGAGCACGAGCACGAACGAGCGCCAGGTCCTACTGAACATCGCGGCTGCTCCGCGGTCGCTTGAGCCACCTGGTCCACCGGCTCGCCCGCACCGGCGGCTCGTTGTTCGAGCTGTAGGTGCCGTAGTAGTTATAGCCCTCGCGCAAGGCGGCATCGTCAGCGCGGTTGAGCACGACGCCCAGAATGCGAGTGGTCCCGATCGCCTGCGCGGCGCGCTGCACCATCGGGTAGGGCGTCGAGGCCGCGCTCACGACGAGCAGGGCGGTATCGACCATCGCCGCCAGCAGGTTGGCATCGGGCAGGATCGCAATCGGCGGGGTATCGACGATGACCCAGTCGAATTCCTCCCTGGCGTCATCGAGCAGCTGCTTCATCGATTTCGACACGAGCGTGCTCATCGGATCGGTGGTCGGCCGGCCGGCCGTGAGCACCCACAGCGTCGGCGAAATCTGGTGGATCGGCAGTTTGCCGCCGCGCGGCAGGCTCAAGCTGTCGGTCAGTCCCGGGCCTTCGGGGAGCACGAACATCTCCCGCAGGCGCGGCTTGCGCAGGTCGGCGTCGATCAACAAAACCCGGCGTTGGTATGAGTGGCTGAGCGTCAGCGCGAGGTTCGACGCCGTCAGGGACTTGCCTTCGGATTGCAGCGCGCTCGTCACCATGACGCTGCGGTAGCCGAACTCGGCCTGCGCCTTGTGCAGCGACGCCGCGAGATGGCGGTATTGCTCCACCAGCGAGCCGTCCGCCTGGTCGCCAACCACCATCTTGCCGCGCTCTTCTTCGGCGAGGTGTGAAACGACGTTGATCGGCACGGCCGGCGATGGTTGCCCCCCACCGAACACCGGCCTGGCGACGGCCCGCCGTTCGACGGCCCGCCGTTCGGCCGGCCGCGGGGCGGGAGCGGGAATGGTGTCGGCGTTGGAGAATTGCCAGGCGCTGGCCGGCCCTTCGTCGCGAACGGCGAAGGGCGGTGCGTCGACTTTTTCCTCGGCGCGTTTGAGGGCTTCACTCAATCGTGTCATCACAATCAACCTAGAAGAAAGAGAAACGGCGCAGCCGGGCGAATGCCCCGAACAATGATTCGCGTTCCGGGATGATCGGCATGCGCGCCGCGGCGGCCGCGACGGCGATGGGCTCGTGTGCCGGTTCGGGTGACGGCGCACCCGGCAGGGATAGGCCGTTGCTGACCTCGGCAATCACGCTCTCGCCGACCGGGCGGCGATCCGTGGCAAAGCCCGTGACGAGCGCGTTGTCGCAGATCACGCTGATGACGCGCGGAATGCCGCGGGAGCGGTCGTGAATCGCGATCACGGCATCGCGGGAAAACAGTTGCGTCGCTTCGCCGCCGGCGGTACGCACCCGGGCCGAGATGTAGGCGGCGGTCTCTTTGAGCGACAGCGGCTGCAGCTCGCAACGCAGCACGACGCGCTGCTTGAGCTGGCGCAGCCGCGGCTCGTCGAGGCGCGCCGCCAGCTCCGGCTGGCCGACCAGCGCCACGGCGAGCGAGCGTCCGGTCGCCGACTCGACGTTGGTCAGCAGGCGAATCTCTTCGAGCAGCTCGTAAGGCACGCTTTGCGCTTCGTCAACGATGAGAGCCAGCACCCGCTTCTTTTGATCGGGATCGTCGAGCGCGGCTTCGAGCTCGCGCAGGAACTGGAGCTTCGACTGGCCGGCCTTCGCGCTGAAGCCGAAACCTGATGCCAGGTATTCGAAGAACTCCTCGCGGGTCAGCGTCGGGTTCGACAGGTGAACGATCGTGGCCGACGCGCTCGACGCCTGCAGCGCCGCGCGGATCAACGTCGTCTTGCCGGTGCCCGCTTCGCCCACCAGCACGGTCAGGCCGGGCCGCCCGCTCAGCCCGTACTGCAGGTGCACGAGCGCCTCGCGATGCTGCGCGGTGAAGCACAGGAAGCGCGGGTTCGGGGAAAGATCAAAGGGCCGCTCTTGCAGGCCGTAATACCGTTCATACATGGCTATCGCAACAGCCTCCACGCCACGGCGACGCAAACGACGAGAATAGTGGTGGCGCCCACGCCCATCGCGAGGTTCCGGCGCAGCCGCCGGCCGGATTCGGCGACTTCGCGCATGTACGGAACCGTCGCCAGCACCGCCAAATTGAGGGCCGCTCGAACATCGGCCTCGGACCGCAGGCTGCGATCGAAGTACTCCGCCGCGGCCGCCAGGCCGATGCCGACGCCGAGCGCGACCATCAGCGAAATCACATACAGCTGCGGCCGATCGGGGCTGGCCGGCTTCTCGGGCATGCGCGCCGCGTCGAGTACCTTGAACTGCTCGCCGATTTGACGGCGTTCGAGGTTGGCGGAAATCTGCGACTCTTCCTTTTTCGTCAGCAGCGAGCGGTAGGTCTGCTGCAGGGTCTCGTAGTCGCGCGTCAGCGCCGCCAGCTCGGCCTCCCGGGCGGGAACGGCTTCGATGCGCGCTTGATAGTCCGCCAACACGCCGCGCAGGCGGCTTTCTTCAGCCAGCTTGGCTTGCAGCTGCCGATCGAGGTTGTCCAACTCCGCCTTGGCATCGGTCAGCCGCTTGCGCCGCAGGGGATCGATGGTGACGGCCGGCTTCGGCGCGCTGGCGCGCAGCTCGCCGGCGAGCTCCTCGGCTTCCACGCGCTTGCGCAGCTCGTCGACGGTGCGGCGAAGGCGCTTCACATCAGGATGATCGGGTTTGAGCTTGAGCTCGACCGCGAGCAGCGCCTGTTCCTGGCTGCGTAATTCGTCGGCCGCGGTCGGCGCGCTGTTGGCCGCCGGTGCATCAGGCGCGGCGGCCGGCTTGGGCGTTTCCGCCGCCGCGTCAACGAGATCCGCGACGGTGCGCTCGAGCAACAGCCGCCGCTCGCGATCGCGGTTCAGCGATTCGCCGACCATCTGCAGCGCCATTTCGGTGTTGTGCTGGCCCTGGAGATTCGAGCTCATCTGCGACGGCAGCTCACCGTTGTGTTCGCGTTGGTACTCTTCCAGCTTTTTCTCGTTCAAGACCAGCTGGCGGCGGGCCTCGTCGAGCTGGGCGATCAGAAACTGGTTGGTGCCTTCCGCCAGCACCTCGCGGTCGCGCAGGCTCTCGTCGATGAACAGCGACGCCAGCCGCTCGGTGACGCGCATCGCCACACGAGGGTCGCCGGCCTGGTAGCTGACGCGGAACGCGTCGCCCTTGACGATGTCGATCTTGATGTCCTTCGTGCGCATCCGCTCGACGATGTCTTCCATCAGCTGGTGCTGGCGCTCTGCCGGATAGAGGTTGAAGTCGGAGATGACCTGCTCGAGCCGGGTCCGGCTGAGGATCTGCTGGCTGATGGTCTGCAGCCGGTCCTCGATACGCGCGGTGACCGTCGACTTGACGTAGCTCTCGGGAACCCGCTGCGGCACCACCAGGATCAGCGTGTCGGACCGATAGACGTTCGGCAGGTAATAGGTCCAGAGCACGCCGGCTGCGGCAATCGCGACCGCCGGAACGCCGATCAGCCACTTCCGCCGCCGGACGATTTGCAACACCGTGTCGAATGAATACTGCTTACCGGGGATCACGAGGCGCCCTCAAGTGCGTGTAGATCGGCAGCCAGAACGACAGGCCGACCGAGAGTTGTTGTCTGGAGTACCGCGGCAGCAGTTCGACGACGGTCGCGCCGGGCGGCAGTTCGTAGTGGTAGAAGGAATACTGGCCGTAGAGTCCCAGCTTGCGCGTGAACGCCATCGACAGCCGCGAAATGCCGCTGTAGCTGGTGAACGGAAGCGTGCCGTCGAAGCCCAACTGGCCGCGGCGCGCGCCGACGTTGCTCGTCCACTCGACCCGCTTGGCCAGCAGGCCGCCGATCGACAGGCCGCCGCCATGCGAGAACAGCGGCGCCACGAATCCGGGATGAAACTCGGTGTCGCGGTTGAGGAGCAGCGACGCGTTCCAGGTGCGGCCGAAGTCGCGCCGCAGCGTGACGCCGCCGTTCAAGCGGAAGCGCCGCGGCCCGCCGCTTTCGCGCAACACCGACGGCTGCGAATACAACGACAACGCCGTGCGGCGCGCCAGGGAAAGACTGCGATCGAGATCGACGCCGGCGTGGATGGTCTCGTGCACGTAGCGGCCGTCGCCAAGTGACTTCTGACGTGCATCTTCGCGGCCGTACGCCAGGTGCAGGGTCGCGTTTCGCGACAGGCCGTGGCGGAAGTCCCCCCGCCCGCCCCAACCGGAGTAGTTGTAGCCGGAGCTATCGGGAAAGCGGGTGTCGCGCCGGGTCACCGTGGCGCCGATGCTCGAGCGCCGGGCGAATTGACTCGTGAAGCCCAGCGCACCCTCGAACGAATCGTTTCTCAGCGCGCGTGAGGTGAAGCGGTCGCTCGGCACGCGGACGTCCGTGCCCGACAGGGGCGCGCCCGGTGTTAATTCGAAGAACGGCGAGCGCCTCGCGCTGGCCATCGCATCGACCGTGAACTTGGTCGCGACCTTGGCCACCGCGGTCAGCCCGGCGTCATAGGAGGCGGCGCCGTTGCGGGGCTCGGCGAAGAATTCCTGGTAGGTGCCGCTCCCCATCCCGCGCAGCAGCAGCCGATCGCGGCGGCGTTCGAACCCCACCGTCGTGGTGCCGCCGGCGACGGCGCCCGTAGGGCCGGCGCTCGGATTCGCAGGGACTCCCCCATCCGCGAGCGCGCCATCGTACTGGCCGCCCAGCGTGGTCCTCAGCTCGACCCGCGTCAGTTCGCGGCCGGTCTGGGGCGGCGTGCGCCCGAACAAATCGGCGAAGGGCCCGAGCGGGCTCTGCGCCGCGGCCGCGGTTGGCAGCGCCAGCATCGCCGCCAGCACCGCGCCGGCCAGCCGCCCGTCGATGACAACGCTGGCGGACATTACGGCACGACCACCGTGTCGCCGGGCTTGAGCTCGACGTTCTGTTTCAGGTTCTTGCCGGACGTGACGGCTGGATAGTTGAACGGCAGGCTCACCGGCTGCCCCTGGTCGGTGCGCATGATGACGATCTTCTTGCTGTTGGCGTACTCGCGCAGGCCCCCGGCCATGGCGATCAGCTGGATGACCGACGTCGGTCCCATCAGCGGGTACGGACCCGGCTTGTTGACCTCGCCGGTGATGAAGACCTTGCGGCTGTTGATCTGGCGGACGACGACAGTGACGCTGGGTTCCTCCATGAACCGCATCGACTCCTGCGTGATCTGCTGGCGCAGCTGCTCCGGGGTCAGTCCGGCCGCAGTGATCTCGTTCAGCAGCGGCAGCGAGATCTTGCCGTCGGGCCGCACCTGCGACTCCGACGACATGTCCTTGTCCTTCCAGTAGACGATCGACAGTAGATCGTCCGGTCCGATCACGTAGCCGGGCGGCACCACGCCGTCCGTGGCACGCGCCGACGCGGAAGCCGCCGGCGTGGCGGCCGGCGCCGGCGCCTGCACCTGGGCGAACGGCGTCGCGCCGGTCAACGCGAGCGCGGTGATGAGCGTGATCACCTCAGCGATAT
>JANOZI010000726.1:0-3971 GCA_031429375.1 Acidobacteriota bacterium
CGAGGTCGGCCTCGGCACCGGCGGTTCCCATCGCGCGACGGTCTGGACCTGCGATCTGTCCGCGGAGTACGTGAAGATTAACGCCGAGTATCGGACGTAGCGCGTGCAGAACTTCTTATCGATCCTCGACCTCGATCCCGACCGCCTGGCGAAGCTGCTGGAGCTGGCAGCGAAGCTGAAGCGGCAGCGCGTCAAGGGCATGAAGGCGCCGACGGCGGCGGCGTTGAACGGCAAGCACGTCGGCCTGCTGTTCGAGAAGCCGTCGCTGCGCACCCGGGTGACGTTTACCATCGGCGTCCGCGAGCTCGGTGGCGACATCGTCGAAATTCCGGCGGACGTGATGCACGCGGACCGTGAGCCGATCAACGACGTGGCCCGCAACCTCGAGCGCTGGGTCGACGCGGTCGTGATCCGCACGTTCGGACAGGAGCGTCTGGCCCACATCGCGGAGATCACGCCGAACCTGCACGTGATCAACGCGCTGACCAACGAAGAGCACCCCTGCCAGGCGCTGGCGGACATGCAGACGCTGACGGAGAAATGGCCGTCGTTCGACGGCCGGCGAATCGCGTTTGTGGGTGACGGCAACAACGTCTGCGCGTCGCTGGTGCACGTCGCGATGCTGCTCGGCATGGGCGTCAACGTCGCCACGCCGAAGGGCTACGAGCTGCCCGACGAAGTCGTCGACCAGGCCGCCGCGGCGTCGCAAAAAGGCGCCGGGCTGACCGAGTTCACCGATCCGAAAGCCGCAGTCCGCGACGTGGATGCCATCTACACCGACGTCTGGACGTCGATGGGCCAGGAAGTCGAGTACACCGATCGAAAGAAAACGTTCCAGCGTTACCAGGTGAGCGAGGCCATGATGGCGCTTGCCAAGCCCGGCGCGTTGTTCATGCATTGCCTGCCGGCCCACCGCGGCGAAGAAGTCACCGACGAGGTGATCGAGTCGCCGATCTCGGTGGTCTTCGACCAGGCCGAGAACCGCCTCCACGCGCAGAAGGCTCTCCTGGTACAGATGCTCGCTTAAGGGCATGGCGCACAACGCACTCGCGACGGTCCGCGCTCGGTGGGGACAGCCCGTCGATCGCGAGCGGCCGATGCCCGCGATTGCCGCGTCCCATCGGGCCCGGGTCGCCAACATCGGATCATCCGGGTCCCTCGACGATCGGACCTGGGAGGATCTGAACCTCGACGCCGTGTTCGCAGCGCTCGACCGAACCGAGAGCACGCTCGGGCAGCACGCCCTCTATCATCGAATTCGGACCGCGCCGGTCGCCGACCATTTGGCGTTGTTCGAAACGCTCGTCAGCAGGCTGGCAGCCGACGCCGGGCTGCGGGAGCGGGCACAACTTTCGCTCGGCCGTTTGAGAGATCCGCACGGCTACGACCTGTGGTGGCTCGCGCGGTCAGACGCTATCGAAACGCGCCCTTGGGACGTGCTCTTCCCGGTTCTCAGTGCGGTGACCGTCCTCTTGCTGGTCCTCGCGCCGATCGCGACACCAGTGATACCCGCCTTGATCGCTGCCGTGGTGATCAACATCGTGGTTCGTTACGCGACCGACCGCCGCATTGGCGCAGTGGCCGGCGCTTTCCGGCAAATCGCACCGGTGATCGCGACCGGCCAGGCCCTGCAGTTCATTCGCAGCGACAACGTCGAGCCTTTGGTGGGTTCCCTTCAATCCGATGGTCCTCGACTCGGGCGATTGAAAACAATCGCCCGGTGGGTCAGCGGCGATCCCTTGATGCTTTCGCTGAGTGCAGGCCCGCTCGCCGTCGTGATCACGGACGTGGCCAACAGTATTTACGAGTACTTGAACCTGGCTTTTCTCCTGGACGCAAACGGCGTGTACTTCGGCGCCAGGGCGCTTCGTGAACACCGGGCCGGGCTCTTGCGGCTCGTCATGGCGATCGGCGAAGTTGACGCCGCGATCAGCGTCGCGTCCTTCCGCACGGGCCGGACCGACTGGACCCGGCCGCATTTTCGACCGGCGTGGACGCCGGCCATCCTCGCTGATATCCGCCATCCGCTCGTGAACGACGCGGTGCCGAACAGCGTCACACTCGCGTCGGGACGCGGCGTGTTGATCACCGGCTCGAATATGTCCGGCAAGTCCACATTCCTGCGAACCGCCGGTGTGACGACGGTACTTGCGCAGACGCTGAACACCTGCCTGGCGACACAATACGACGCACCCGTGTTCAGCGTGCGGACGTGCATCGGGCGATCTGACGATCTTGGTGCTGGAAAGAGCTACTACATCGCGGAGGTGGAGTCGCTGCTCGCGCTCGTTACCGCCAGCACCGAATCAGCGCCGCATCTCTTCCTGCTGGATGAATTATTTCGCGGCACGAACGCGATCGAGCGAATTGCGGCCGGGCAGGCCGTCCTCCACGAGTTGGTCGCCGGTGCCAGCGGTCGGAAGCCCCACGTGGTGCTGGCGGCGACGCACGACGGGGAACTCGTGGAGCTGTTGCCGGACAGTTATGCCGCGCACCATTTCGGCGACGCGCTCGGCCCGGCGGGCCTGACCTTCGACCACCGTCTCAAGCCGGGGCCCGCGACGACGCGAAATGCGATTGCCCTGCTGCAGTTGCACGGCGCGCCTGAAGAGCTGATCCGCCGGGCGTTGACGTGCGCTGAGGCGCTGGATCGCCAGCGAGGGACCAGCCTGGTCGGCCGGTAGTCTGTGAGGCCTCGCTCGCTACGCTCGCTCGGTGGGACTCGGACCTGCGGTCCTCGTGCGAATCGCTTCGCTAACGCTCGCTCCTGAGACTCGCGGCTTCGCCGCTCGTGAAAGCGCGCCGAGTGAGAATGTTGACTCCGCCGAAGCGCGTAGCGCGACGGTGTTGCCGCGTGCGCCTATTGGCGTCGACGCTTTGCTGCCCCTCGCGGTGCTTCAACGTCCACCAACTCGGTAGCGTTCCAACCATCTTCCTTAGGATACGCAGCCATGCATCGCCAGCGGCATCCAGAAATGCGTCAATGGATTGGCCGGTCTCCCATTTGGCGAGTTGCTTCCAAGGCGCCATTCGACTTTCGGATTGACGCATCGAGCACGACCATGGCTCCCTCCAGTGCAGCCTCAGTGCGAGGAAACTGCGCGCGGACGAACCTGCGACGTCTTTCACGAGCGCCGACGGCGCGAGTCCCAGGAGGCCGCGGAAGCGGCCGACTCCCAGGAGCTAGCGTAGCGAGCGACTCCCACGAGGAAGCGCCAGCGACCGAGTCTACTGCTGCGTAGTAGTGGACTTCGGCTTCTCCTTCAAGTATTTGTCGTACCAGGCGACGATGCGGTTTTCGAAGTCGATGCTCTCGGCCACGCTGTAGGATTCCCTTGGGTGGCCCCCTTGCCCGGATCGCCGCTGATGTCTGATCTGCAAGTTATTTTGATGACCATTGGCGTGTCAGAACTGAACATCCGCTATGCCGGTGGGTCATTAATGAGCGTGATCAATTATATGGCAGAAACCAAGGCTTTGGCCGTTTTGCCGCATTCCGTGGTCTTTGCCATCCGTAAGGAAAACCGTATCGCACTGCTGCCGCTGGATATCCCGCAACCCGACCGATCGCTGGGGGTTTTGCGAAAAATCAAAGCCGCCCGCACGCCTGCGGTTGAGCGATTTTCCGACCATATAATCGCTGCCTTTGAAGACTTGAAACACCTGATCAAACGGCACGAAAATGCTGTCGTTTGGGGCAGCTAAATTTAGGCTGCATGCCTGATGCCTTACCCCTGCCCCAAAACAACATCCGCCGCGCGCTTTGCGATCATGACCACTGGCGCATAAGTATTGCCGGGGACAATGCGTGGCATTACCCACGCATCGGCAATCATCAGACCGTCCATGCCCCTGACGTGCAAATCCTTGTCATGAATAGCCCCCAGATTTGGAGATGTCTTGCTTAGTAACTTTGGACGAAAGGCGGACGATATGTCCGCAAACAAATTCACCGACGCGTTCAAGCGTGA
>JANOZI010000727.1:0-12332 GCA_031429375.1 Acidobacteriota bacterium
GCAAGAGCGGCAGATCGCTGGGAGCGGGGAAGTCGCTCACCATCATGTCGCACCACGTGTCGTGGTCCATCGGGAACTCGCCATGCCACAACCGGTTCGCCATCGGCGCCTGGATTTCTTGTCCGCCCGCGGCCCATTCAATCGCGTTGCTCGCGCACAGATAGACCACGCCGCCCTTTCCGGGATGGTAATCCGGCAGCTGCAATTCGCCGCAGATGTTCTCCGTCAGCAAGCGCAGCATCGCCGCCTGCGTCGTCGGTGGCACGGTCGTCAGCTCGTCGAGAAAGATGACGACGAGGGAGCCCTCTTCGGCGAGCCGCTTGGCGTCACGCGCCCACGCCATGGGCAGCAGCCGCACGCCATCCGGTGTCGAGACGGGAAAGCCGCCGAAATCCTGGGGCTCACGAATGGAACCAATGAGGATCATGACCTTGCACTTCAAGCCGGCGCGGATGAAGCCGGCCTCCAGGCTCTTGGCGAACTCGGTCTTCCCGACGCCAGGGAAGCCGGTGATGTGCAATGGAATGCGGGCTTGCAACCCGATGGCCATCAACTGGACGAAGTGGGTAAACTCCATGCGACCGGCGGTGGCTTAGACACCGCTAACTGCAAAAGGGCCAAGCGGAAAGATTCCTAAGAGCCTGGGTGATCAGAGTGATGAATCGCCGCTGCGGCATCTTTGTACAAGATACGAATTATCTCTGGACTTCACCTGCGCAATGAGGCAGATTCCGCCCGAACGGAGTTTTTGTATGCAAAAACCAAGAACGGCTCTGTTGCAGCGCTGTACATCTGCGCTGACGATGTTGCTGTTTGCCGGAGCGGCGCCGGTCCTGGCGCAGGGCGTCGGCTCGATCGGCGGCACCGTGAGGGATGGGTCCGGCGGTGTCATGCCCGGCACCAGCGTGACGCTGACGTTGGCGGCCGGCGGCGTCGGCAGCGGTCAAACCACGGTGACGAACGAGCAAGGGGCGTACCAGTTCACGCGTCTCGTGCCGGGCACCTACACTGTTCGAGCGGAACTGCAAGGCTTTCGCCCGGCCGAGCAGCGCAGCATCGAGGTGAACTCGGACCGGGTGGCGCGCGCCGATCTCAAGCTCGAGGTCGGCACGTTGGAGGAAGGCATCACCGTGAGCGGTCAGGCGCCGCTTCTCGACACGTCAACCGCGTTGAAGCAGACGGTCATCTCGCGCGAGATGCTCGAAGGTCTGCCGAATCGCAGCGACGTGTGGTCGATTGCCCGCGTCATTCCGGGTGTCGTCATGAACAAAGTCGACGTCGGCGGGACGGAGCAGTTCCTGCAGTCGAGCGCCAGCGTCCGCGGCAGCGCGGCCGAGAACAAGTTCACCATCGATGGCATGGATGTGTCGGCGCTCGACGGCAACGCCACGATCGCCGCGCTGTATCTGGATCCGTACGCGTTTCAAGAGACCAACTTCATGATGGGCGCGGGGTCGGCCGAGAATTCGAACGGTGGCCTCACGTTCAACATGGTCACCCGCAGCGGGACCAACAGGCTGCAGGGCGGGGCGATGTACAACGGCACCTTCGGCGCGCTGGCAGACGCCCGCAACTTCAACAGCGACCTGCGCGCGCAACTGCTCGCGGCGGTTCCGGCGCGCGCGCTCGCTGCCAATCCCAACATCGAGCCGAACGCGGACATCCAGAAAATGTACGACGTCGGCGCCTGGCTGGCGGGCCCGATCGTCATGAACACGCTCTGGTTCGCCGGCACGTATCACGATCAACGCCTCGACTCGTACAAGTTGGGCAATTACAACCCCGATGGCACCCCGGTGCTCGACGACAACATCATGTGGACGACAACGGCGAAGGCCACGTGGCAGATGAGGCGCAACGCCCAGCTGTCATACTTCCATAACCTGCAGTACAAACTCATCGGGCACCGGGGCGGCGGCACCTTCGCCGACGGCCGCGCCCGCAACTACAACGACAAATACCCCACCGTGAACCAGGTGAAGTTCACCACGCCCATCGGGGCACGGATGGCATTCGACGTCACGTATAGCCGGTTCCGCGCCGACGACGCGTTCGGTTCGCGGCCGGAAGTCAAACCGGGCGACATTGCGACCAACGACACGACGACCCAGACGAGCGAGGTGGCGCTGCCGACCTACCGCGCCATCGGGATGTTCCGCGACAATGCGCGCACCACCTTCAGCTGGTTCCAGGGCCGCCACGACCTGAAAGCGGGCTACGAGTACGTGAAGGCGACCCGCACCTCGCGCTTCTGGTCGACGTCCGGTCTCCGGGCGAATTTTGCGAACGGGGTCCCCACGTCGGTGAATACGTACCTGGTGCAGGTGACGCGTTCAGAAACGACCTACGGCGCGGACATCGACGAGCTGTTCCGATTCCGCGCCGACGAGCAAGGGCTGTTCATCCAGGACCGCTGGACGCCGATTCGCAATCTCGTGCTGAACCTCGGCTTGCGCTACGAGACGAGCTCGAGCTTTCAGCCGGCCACCTGCCGGCCGGAAACCCAGTTCGCGCCGGAAGCGTGCTACGGCAAAATCACCGCCCCGTCGTTCAGGGAGGTGGCACCCCGCTTCAACCTGGTGTATGACCTGACAAAGGACGGGCGGACCGCGCTGAAGGTCGCGGCAAACCGCTACAACCAGCCCATCAACGTCAGCATCATCGAGCGGCTGAATCCCGTCGCCATCGGGAACGCCGTCACCAGCGACCAGCGGTCGTGGAACGACGCCAACGGCGATCGCATCCCGCAGCTGAACGAAATCGGCCCCTCGCCGGGCTACGTGTTTGTCGGCGCGAATGGTCGCTACGCGAACGACCTGAAGCGCCCGGTCTCGAACGAGTACACCGTCGAAATCCAGCGGCAGCTCCCGCAGCAGATGGTGCTCTCCGCCGGCTACACGTATAAGCAGACCCGCCGGAACATCGGGGAAACGGATACGATTCAGACCCTCGAGTCCTGGGGTGCGCCGATCACCGTGACCGAAGTGACCAGCCGGGAGGTCGTTCAAGTGTGGCGCCGCGGCACGGCCAACAGCGCGCGGCTGTTCTACAACGCGCCGGAATTGGACACGGACTACAACGGCGGCGATGTCACGTTGAACAAGCGCCTGAGCAACCGCTGGTCGATGATGGCGGGTGCGTCGTGGGGTACGGTGACGCAGCGGACGCGCGGCGGCCTTCGCAGCGACCCGCACGTCGTCAATTACTTCGACGAGGAGACGCTCGCGAGCGCTGACCGCCCCTGGTCCTATCGTCTGTCTGGGGTGTGCGAGCTGCCGTACGGCGTGTCGGCGAGCGGGACGTGGCAGTACCAGGCCGGGGAGCCACAGGACACGACCATCGTCGTGACGAACCAGACGATTGCGCTGCCGCAAGGCAACACCACGCTGCGCGTACGCGAGTTCGGCGACACGCGGTTGCCGGTGGTGGCGGGCCTCGACCTGAGTGTCCGCAAGACGTTCCGTGCCGGCAGCCGGACGTTGACGCCCCGGATCGATTTCTACAACGCGACCAACCAGTCGACGGTGACGGCTCAAATCACGCAGCTCGGCCCGACGTTCGGGCGGATCAGCGGCATCCAACGGGCACGGCTGATCAAGGTGGGGATGAACCTGGAATTCTGAACGGCTGAATATAAATTGCCGGTCCTGACTCCGAGCGGATCGCGTATCGTTCACTGCATGTCGGACCAGACGATGCGCGCCGTTGGCGTCCTCACTGCCCGCGTCATTCTCGGGCTGATCTTCGGCATGGCCGGCTATTGGAAGACCTTCGAGCTGACGCCGATCGGCCACGCTCAGAAGCTGTTCATCGTGCCCTACGCCAACACCTGGATTCCAATCTGGACGCTCTGGGCCACCGGCACCATCATCCCCGTTGTCGAATTGGTCGCGGGCTGGATGGTGGTCGCCGGCTGGCGCGTTCGTGAGTGCCTCGTGGCGTTCGGTTTGATCCTGATGACGGTGACGTACGGCCACTTGCTGATCGAGCCGCTCTTCAACTTCAACGGCCACGTCATTCCCCGCACGATCTTGCTCCTCGTCGTCGCATTCATGCCGCGCGATGCGGACTGGTATTCGGTCGACTACTGGCTTGCGAGACGGCGCCTCGCATCCAGGCTGCGGGCTGGTTAGCTGGTAAGGACGCACGCTTCCCGTCGCCCTTTCGGCCTCGACGACGCGATGCGATTAGATAACCATGAGGCTCTGGAGCGTTTATGAAGAGAATCTTGGCAGTAGCAGTTGCGATTTTAGCGAGCGGCGCGATGGCTCTCGCACAGGGTGGCGTCGAGAAGGCAATAATGGATCTCGAGCACCAATGGGTGAAGGCGGGCCTGGCCAGTAACGGCGCAGCGCTGGCACCGCTGCTGGCGACGGATTTTGTGTCGTTGCAATCAGATGGCACGATGCAGACCAAGACGGTTTTCGTCGCCAATACTTCGAAGGCTAAGTGGCAAGTCAACGCCGTCAGCGACATGAAGGTCCAGGTTCACGGCGACTCCGCAGTCGTGATTGGTATCTGGACGGGAAAAGGCACCGACGGAACCGGGAAAGCCTACGATGGCCGGGAGCGGTTTGCCGACACTTGGGTCAAGATGCCCGACGGCAAGTGGCAGTGCGTCAGCAGCGCAGGCGTCACCCTGAAGTAGGTCCAATCGTCTCGGCGCAGGGTTCGCGGATGCGCATTTTTGATCGGCGTGACGAGCGGAAGACCATGCTATGTTGCGCGCGAAGGCGAACCATGCGTCGAGACTTATTCCCACGGCTCTTCCTCGCATTTGCGACGACCGGCTGGTCGATCGCGATCGTGAGCCTGTCGAGTCAGGCCTCTCCCCCCGCGCAGGACTTGAATCACCCGCAGGGGACCAACGCGGGCATCTTCGCCTTCACCGGCAATTGCGCGAGTTGTCATGACGCGCGGCGCGACGGCGCGCCCGATCGCTACGCGTTGAATGCGCGCACGCCTGAGGAGGTGCTGGCCAAAATCTCCGCTGGCCCGCATGCGCAACACGCGCAGTCGCTCACCGAATTCCAGAAGCGTGTCGTCGCCGTGTACGTCGGTGGTCGGCCCCTGGGTGCGGCTGCGGCCGGTGATGCGTCGACGATGAGAAACCGCTGCCAGGCCGCGCCGCCGTTCACGCCATTCACTGGTTCCGAGTGGAACGGCTGGGGCGCCGATGCGGACAATTCGCGGTTCCAGGCCAACCCCGGACTCTCGGCGGATGACGCCGGCAAACTCACGCTCAAATGGGCGTTCGGATTCCCCTACGGCAATTCAGCGTACGGCCAGCCATCGGTGGTCGGGGGTCGTGTGTTCGTGGGTTCCGACACCGGATTCGTGTACTCGCTCGACACCGCGACCGGATGCGTCCACTGGTCGTTCCGCGCGAATGCAGGCGTTCGCACCGCGCCAACGGTCGGACCGGGCCGGGCGGCTGGCTCCTATCTTCTCTACTTCGGTGACATCCGCGCCAACGTGTACGCGGTCGACGCGCAAACCGGCACTCGAGTCTGGCAAGAGCGTCTCGATCAGCATCCAATCGCGCGCGTGACGGGCGCTCCGACACTCGCGGGCGGGCGGCTATACGTGGCGCTGTCGTCGCTGGAAGAATCCGGCGCCGGCAACCCGTCGTATCCCTGCTGCACGTTTCGCGGCGGCCTCGCGGCCTACGACGCGCTGACGGGCAAGCGCCTCTGGAAGTCGTACACGGTGAAGCAGGAACCCCATCGCCTCAAAGTGACTTCGAAGGGTACGCAGTTATGGACCCCTGCCGGCGCCGGCGTGTGGTCATCACCAACCGTGGATCTGAAACGGCGTGTCGTCTACGTCGCGACCGGCAACGGCTACACCCAACCCGCAGATGAGGCGTCAGACGCCGTGGTCGCGTACGACCTCGACACGGGCAGGAGGCTGTGGGTCAAACAGGTGATGGCGGCGGATGCCTACGTGCGTGATTGTCCGGGCATCTATCGACCCAACGTGCCGACGGCCAATAAATCTGAAACGTGTCCGGATGATCTGGGTCCGGACATGGACTTTGGCAACGCGCCGATCCTGCGCACGCTGCCGAACGGCAAGAGCCTCATCGTGATTGGCCAAAAAGACGGACACGCATGGGGGCTCGATCCGGATCGGCAAGGCGAGGTCGTGTGGAGCCGGCAGTTGGGCCTCGGCTGGGAGAATGGCGGCGGCGGCATGATGTGGGGCTCTGCGGCCGACAACCGCCAGGCGTATTTTCCGGTGACGGTGACCGACGACCGGCTCGGCCTGGCCGCCGTCAGCATCGCCAGTGGCGAGATCGCCTGGCGCGCGAAACCACCCATCGGCGGCGGCGCACCCGTCACGGTGATTCCCGGCGTGGTGTTTTTCGGATCCAGCACCGGAACCGTCTACGCGTTCTCGACGAGTGACGGCCACGCCATCTGGACCTTCGACACCGCCCGCGCGTTCGAGACGGTCAACGGCGTCGAGGCGCGCGGCGGAAATATCAATGCCGCCGGCCCGGTGGTGGCGCGCGGAATGGTGTTTGTGCCGTCCGGCTATTCGGACCTGGGCAACGGCGTAAGAGGCAACGTGCTCCTGGCGTTCGGCGTATCGAAGCCATGATCACCGTCCATCGGATCGCCGGCTGCACGCTCCTTCTCGCCTCCGTCATTCTGTCGACTCCACAGGCGCAGCCGGCAATTAAGGGCGGCAAGATCGCCCTGGTTGGCGGGATGCTGCTCGACGGCTACGAAGCCCCGCCGATCCATCACGCCGCCGTCCTGATCGACGGCGATCGCATCGTTCGCGTCGGTCCCGCCTCGGCGATCGCGATTCCGCCGGACTACCAGGTGATCGACACCAGCGGCCGCACGATGATGCCGGGGATGATCGAGCTCCACGCACACCTGATCATCCTGGGGCACGGCAACTACGGGACGTGGTTCCCCTGGATCGCAAAGCAGGGGCCCGGCATGCTCGTCACGGTGATGGAAACCTCGGCGCGGCAGTTGCTGAATGCCGGCATCACGTCAGCCGTCGACCTCGGCGCGCCGCTCGCCGAGAGCCTGAGCGTGCGCGATCGCATCCGCAAGGGCGAGATTCCAGGTCCGCGGATGTCGATGAGCGGCCCGTGGATCACGCGCGCCGCCGGCGGCATGACGGATCAATTCGGCGGCATCGCGGTCACGACGAGCGAGCAGGCCGCGCGCGAGGTCGAACGGCTCGCGAAGGCTGGTGTTGACGTCATCAAGGCACACTCGGGGCTGACGCGCGAAGACTACAAGGCGATTGCCGACGCCGCGCACCGCAACAACCTCCGCGTGCATGCGCATGTCTATGCGGAAACCGATGTCCGCAACGCGCTCGAGATGGGCATCGACGTGCTGACCCACGCCGGTTCAGCGGGCACGGCGCCTCCGTACAGCCCGCAACTGATCACCGACATCGTGAACGCGGGGCGGCCGGTGGTCATCACGGCGGCCCACCGCGCCTGGATTTACCCGGACACCGCGGCCTTCCCCGAGCGGTTGCAGGATCCGGTTCTGAAGCGTGACTTCGCACCGGAGGTGTACGCGGAGGTACAGGACTCGTTGAAGAACTGGCGCGCGCTCGGCTATTTCAGCCGCACCGATCGTGAGATGATTTTCCGCGTCAACGGCGTGAAGCAGTTCACCGATTCGGGCACGGTGCTCGGCATGGGCACCGATTCCGGCACGCCGATGAACTTCCATACCGAGGCGTTGTGGCGCGAGGCCAAGGTGCATGTCGACATGGGCATGCCGGCCATCAAGGTGATCTCGGCGCTCACACGCGTGGGCGCAACCATCCTCGGGCAGCAGCGCGACATCGGCACCGTCGAGCCCGGCAAGCTGGCCGACATCATCGTCGTCCACGGCAATCCCTTGTACGACATCACGGCGCTGGGACATGTCGAAACCGTCGTCAAAGGCGGACGCGTCTTGAAGACCAAGGGTCAATAGGGAGAGTCCGATGTTCAAAACGGCAAGACTCATCGTACCGCTGGTCGTCGCAGTGCTGATCGCGTTGGCCGTCGGGTGTCGAACCGTCGAACCTGATGCCGGGCACGAAGCCGTGCTCGTGCGGAAGCCGTTGATCTTCGGCAGTGGAGGGGTGGACCCGACGCCGGTGAAGACGGGCCTGAAGTACGTAGCGTTCACGACGACCGGTATTGACGTCAACATGCAGCCGATGCGCGTCGACATCGAATTCAACGATTTGATGACATCGGACGGCGTGCCGATTGACTTTCATGCCGTGCTGACGCTGCAAATCACCGACAGCGTCAAGCTGGTACGTGACTTCGGCCAGGACATCGCGGGCGACAAGCCGGGGTTCTGGGTGCGAAACCTGGATCAGCCGTACCGAACCGCGGTGCGCGATGCCGTGAAGGCACACGGCATGAACGAGATGGCCATTCAAGCCACGGCCGCCGAACAAGTCGATCGAGTGGTCACCGACCACCTGTTGGCGATCATCAAAGAAACGGGCGTCCCGGTCCGGGTGCTTGATATGTCACTGGGTCGCGCCAATCCCCCGGACGCGATCCTCCACCAGCGCGTCGAAACCGCGGCACAGGAGCAGCGCATCAATACGGAGAAGCAGAAGAAACTGGCCGAGGACCAGCGCAAGATGGCGGAGGAAAGCCGCGCCGCCGCCGACCAGGCCTACAACCAGAAGATGGGATTGAACTCGGAGCAATACGTGGCGCTGCAAGCCATACAAATGCAGCGCGAGGTGTGCGCGAAGGGCGGCTGCACGTTCCTCTACGGTGGCAATGCCGTGCCGCTCATCAACATGAAGTAGCCCGGCGCGCGGGGAATGCTGCCACGCAGCTACGGAGCGGCAGGTTCGCGAGGCAGGGTGGTCACTCTGGCGTCGTCGTGGCCGCCCAACCCGCGCAGGCGGGTCATGTTGTCCACGGCGTCGGCACGATTGGCGAACGGCCCGAGCACGACCTGTTGCACGGACTGCCCACGAAACTGAACCAACCGCTGGCCCGCGGGCAATCCGGCCTGCGTGAGGTCTCTCACGATGCGGTCGGCGCCGTCGGCGTCGGCGAAGAGTCCCACTGCAACGACATAGTAGTCGCCGGAAGCCGCGAGCGGGATCGTCTCGAGCGACGGAGGTGCCGGCGGCTCGAGGTTCAGCACTACGGCCGCTGGCGCCGCGGGCAGCGCCGATAACTCAGGCGATGCCAGCACGTTCGCGAGCGCGTTGGCCATAAGAGCAGCGCCGAACATCGCCACCATGGCAGCGGCGGCCCACGCCAGCCTTCTGGTCCACGCGCGCGTGAGTCGTTCCAGGTAGGTCTCGGAGCGCAACGGTCCTCGTGTGTCGGACCAGCCAGATTGCGCCGCGTCACGTCCCATCGCGCCGGGACGCGGCACCGTGCGCCGCGGTGCCTGTGGTGGAGGCGGTGCACCCGCCGCAGGCTCCGCAGCCGGTTTCGTCGCGACTTCCTGTCGCTGCGGAAACTTGCCGGGGGCCGCCGCGATATCCTGGGTCACCCATTGGTCGACGAGGTTGTCGAAGTTGTCTCCAACGAGGACGTCAGTGCTTGCCTCCGCCGCACCCATTTCCGCGACAGGCGCCGTCGCGGCCACGACCGGTGGCGCGGTCGGAGCACTGGGCCGCGGCGCGGCCTCAGGTCGCGGCGCAACCTCGGGTTGCCGCGCAACCTCAGGTGCTGTCGAGATGATTGAATCCCAGGTGGGCGTGAGCGTGGCGGGGCCCACTTCGATCAGCGCGGTCTCGAGACTCTCCAGGTCGACGGCGGCGGCCTGGCGCAGGTGCGCATGATGGAGAGCGCGGTCGCAGATGCGGTTGATTAAACGCGGCACACCGCCGCACCGGCGGTGAAGAATGTCAATCAGCTGCGGCGAGAACAGCACGCGCTCCCGGCTGAGGCCGGCGACGTGCAAGCGATGTTCGATGTAGCCGGCAACGGCATCGCGGCCCAGCGGGGCGAGACGGCTATAGCCGCAGACACGCTGATCGACTTGCCGCATTTCCGGCAGCTTCAACTTGGTCAGCAGCTCGGGCTGTCCGACGAAGACGATCTGGAGGTGACCCTTGCTGCCGAACGAATCGGCCAGGATGCGGGTCTCCTCGATCAGCGGCAGCGACATGTTCTGCGCTTCGTCGATGATCACCACCACGAACGCTTCGAGGGGCGGGATGGACTCGAGGAATCCGGACAGCAGATAGCTGAGCTCGGTGCGCGATGCCTGTTTGAAGGGGCCGGTCGTCAGGTCTTCGATCGACATCACGCCGAAGTCGATCAGCAACATCTTCAGCAGGTCTTCACGCGACGCATACGGATCGGGCACAAAGGAGCTGAACGTCTTGCGGCCCAGGTTGCGGAGCACGGCGCGGCAGAGCATGGTCTTGCCGGTGCCGATCTCTCCCGTCAAGACGAGCAGGCCTTCGCGGCGCCGAATGCCGGCCAGCAGGTTCTCGAACGTGGCCGCGTGCGACGGGCTGCGGTACAGGAAGCGCGGATCAGCGTTGAGACTGAACGGCTTCTCCGTCAACCCAAAGTAGGTTTCGTACGTGAGCGGGTCCGCCGCAGACGGAACGGGAGTTAACGAGCGTTGGGTACCCATAAGTGGAGATGACATATAAAGACTCTTGCGCCATCACTGCACGAATAGGGCCCGCCCCCCAACGACGAATACCGCACGTATTTCGCGGTTTTTGAATTTCTTAGGCACCTCGAGCAGATAAATTGTGCCTTTTTGGTACAGAGAATTTCGTTCTTGTCGCTGCGCTAGCCGGCGATGGCGTTCAGCACGGCCTGCGGATCCGGCGCGGAGATCACCAGGCGATTACCGGTGGCCAGGTAGCTGTAGCGCACGTTGATGTGCGCGTCGGCGATTCGCTGGAAAATCTTCGCGGCCGCGCCCGGCTGATCGTGCACCGGAATGACCACGACGTCCTGTTCCTGGACCTCGCGCAATCCCGCCTCGCTGAGGCATTTGCGCGTCGCCACCAAATCGGTGACCAGCACGTGCACGACACCACCCATCTCGCTGTACCCGTCGATGTTGATACCGGCGGCGCTGACACATCCCAGCGCCGTTGCCAGGGTGCCGGGCCGATCGCCGTCGAGCGTCACGGCCAGGTCTGCTGCCATGTGCGGCTTGTCGAGTGCTGTTGTCATATCGTTGCCCCCCAGTCGCGTGATCCCATAGATCACGTAGCCCTGATGATAACCTCGGGCGAGTGGCCCAGGACGACCCGATCGATCGCCTTTACCAGCTCCCGCTCGATGAATTTACCCCCGCCCGCAACGCCCTCGCCAGGGAATCCGGCAAGGGTGGGACCGAGATCAAACGCCTCGAGAAACCGAATACGCCGGCCTGGGCCGTCAATCAGCTGTACTGGCTGGACCGCAAACTCTACGCCAGCCTCATCGCCGCGTCCGAGAAGCTGCGCGCGGCCTATCGATTGCAGCTGGCGGGCAAGGCCGCCGACGTCAAGGCGGCAGAGACGGCCCATCGCGACCTGGTGAAGAAGGCGACCCAGGCGGCGCGCGAAATTCTCGAAGCGGCCGGCAACGCGTCGGCCCCGGCCATGGACGCGATTCGGGAGACCCTCGACACCCTGCCCGGCCCCGATCGGCCGGGCCGTCTGACAAGGCCTCTCAAGCGCACCGGCTTCGAAGCCTTGCAAGGCTTCACCGTGTCGGCGACGCCGAAGCCGATCAAAACAAAGCCTCAGCCGGCCACGAAAGAACCGCCGGCACGCGCGGTGACCGCAAAGGAGCGGAAGGCGGGCGAGGCGGAAGAGCGCGAGCGCAAGATGACCATCGAGCGCCTGCGCTTTGCCGAAGCGGCTGAAAGGGAAGCCGAAGCCGCGCTCCAGCGCACCCGCCGCGCCGTCGAGCGCGCCCAGCGCGTGCGCGAGCGGATTGCAGGCGAGCTGGCCGATGCCACGGAAGCCGAGAAGAAGTTGCGCAAGGAAGAAGCCGCCCGCGAGTCGGCGTACGACAAGGCCGTTGCGGACCGCGAGCGGCTGACGACGCTGTCGTCGCGGAACTAAAGTTCCGCGCGACCTGCTTAAATCGCGGAACTAAAGTTCCGCGCTACCGGTTAACTGGCATCTGTTAACTGGCGCCTGTTTCGATTACCCTGTGCGGCAGAGGTGCAGATGCTACGCGGACTGCGATTCGCCACCCTGTTCTCCCTGGCCCTCAGCGCCGCCCCGGCCATCGTCGGCGGTCAGGCGCCCGCGGGGCCGACCCCTCCCAACAGCGAGTGGCGCACCTACGGCGCCGACCTGCGCAGCACGCGCTACATGCCGCTGGATCAGATCACCCGCGACAA